>NZ_DAIEII010000058.1:0-21250 GCF_027352875.1 Gryllotalpicola sp. | reverse complement strand
GAGGCTTCGGCTATCGCATCTTTCATAAGGTCGCTCTAGCTATCACTGGCGTCTTTCCTAAGTCGCTCGATCCCCTTTCAAGCCCCGCCCTCCTGTGGGGCTTTTCTCATGCCCCGAGGAGGCCCGCATGTGGAAGTACGTCTACCCGAGTCCGACCACTAGCGATGACTATGTTGTGCCGGTTGATCCGATGGATGACCTGAATTGCGAGGCATGCCAGTAGGAACTTGTTACCCCCGCAATGCCGAATGCCCCCGCCCGCTCTCACAAAGAGCAGGGCGGGGGCGCTTCTTTGCGTCTTCCGTGCAGTCTGGGGGCGAGCACGGGCGACGTTCCAAGCCGAAGCCTGGAATCTTGGAATATCGGTGTGACGTTCCAACTCGGTTAGACGATCGCCACCGCGGCCGATACCTCTTCGGAAGCCGCGACGGCTGCGTCTCTCAGTCCTTCGTCGCCAACCTGTTCTGGGTCGAGCCATGTCTCGTGCATCGACTCGGGGAGGATGAGCGGCATGCGGTTGTTCGCGGTCTTGGCTTGACCGATCGCGTCTCGAGTGACCATCGAGTAGGTGAGCAGCCCGTCCCGTTGGGTGTTGTAGATCGCGGCGATGGCGAAGGGGTGGCCGAGTTCGAACCGTTTGCCCTTCTCGATGAACCATGTTGCCGGCAGGAGAGCGCGGGTGTGGGCGAAGGGTTCCCGCCACCACGTGGAAGTGGTCAGCTTGTCGTCTCTCGCGTTGAAAGTGCTGTAGCCCTTCTTCAACTGGCCGCCGATCCATAGCGACCACCAGCCGAGCTGGATGGTGCCACCAACGATGACGGGGTTGAGGTTGCGGGCGTTGACGCCGGTGATCTTCGCCTCACCCGAGCCCGTCAGCCACTGGACGAGGGTCTCCCATCCGGTACGGTCGTCGATGATGGGGAAATCCGACTCCACGACGCGGCCGTTGATTCCGTACTGGGCGCACATCGTCAGCCTTCCTCGCCTGTGTGAAGCCCGGTCCTGTTGACGAGGCTTTCGATGATTCCCTCGATGAGCGCATTCCTGGCCTCATCTGTCCCGAGGCGCACATATTCGGGCACAGCCTCGCTGATCGCGTTGAGAGCGACGCCCACCTCCTCGTCGGCGAGGTGGGCGAGATCCGGGCTGATCGTGCTGCGGACCAGGACGGTGAGACGTCGGTGAATGTCGATCAGCTCGTCGTCGCCCTCCTCTACGGCGACGAGGTCGGCGTACCGGGTCACCGCCTTGCGGATCGCGGCTTCGTAGCCTTCTGGTGAATGGAGCCACATGCGGGCAGCCTAGGTTCTTCCGATCCGGCCCGGCCAGGGGGATCCGCCTCGAGGATGCGCAGCGTCCCGGTCTACGCCAGCGGCGTGCTCCTCGCACATCGCCTTGACCTGGGTGAGGTCATCGAACCAGCCGAGGACTGTCCTGTTCGCGGGGTCGACCGCGCCGAGGCGCATGCACCACTGCACGAGCGTTTCCCGGTTCACGATCCTCGTCATCCTGTGGAGGATGTAGCGGACGTGCAGGCGGGCGTCGAGAGCGATCCAGTCGCGGTCGCTGAGCTGCACGAATCGAAGTATTGGCGTGTCGGCGGTCATGCGTTTAGTGTCGAACGCATCTTCGAGAAAGGCAAACGGCAATGCAAACGACTACCGAACATGTTGAGGTGTGGGTCAACCAGGAAACCGGACGTCCGGGGCGTCTCGTCTGGGCTGGAATCCGCTACCTCGTGATCGGGAACCCAATCCCGATCAAGCGCGAAGAGATCTCCCCGATGCTCACGCACCCGCAGATGCGCACCATCGGATTCCAAGTCACCGTCCGGTCAGATGCTGCCGAGTACACCGTCGATTTGATGCGCGACGGGAAGAGCTGGGTCATCGCAGCGGTATACGACTAGCAGAGCTTCCGATCTTGGCTTCGAACGAACGCCGCCCCATCCTCAAGCGAGGATGGGGCGGCCATTACTGAGTTAACGCGTCTACTTCACGGTCCAAACACCATCCGCTTGCACCGTCACCACGGACGGCCCCGCATAGCCGGGAACAGTTCCGGAGTACTTGCCGATCTCGTTGATGCCAAGGCCCGGCATGGGTTGGTCGCTGTATTGGTTGACGATGAAGTTCGCCGCCCCGTTGTGGGTGATCGTCCAACTCTTCGCGGCACCGTCGTACTTGAAGACGCCGTCACCCTTCCCCGACGCGGGGATCGCTTTCGCCGTGTCGATGGGGGCAATGGTGATCTTCCACGGGCCAGTAGCGGTCACCTGGAATGAGACGGTCCCGCCGGTGCCGCCTGAATCAAGGCCGAAGGCGGTCACTCCCGAGTAGGAGCCGATGGCGTTGACCGGGCCATCGACGGTTGGCTGATTCGTTGCGTCGAGTCCCTGGATGATGAAGTTCCCGCTGCCCGTGTAGGAGGCTGTGATGATGCCGTATGTGGCGTTCTTCGGGAGGGTTATGACACTGTCGCTTGTTCCGGTTTTCGTGATCTTCGTGAAGGTTCCGTAGGTCGTCGCGTACCAGTCCGCGGTGGGAGTTGAGCTTGTGCTCGCGGATGCTGATGCGGTGGCGCTTGTGCTGCCTGATGATGAGCTGCTAGCGGAAGTCGCCGGGTCGGAAGAACAACCGGCGATAGCGACGGTCACGGCGATGAGTGTGCCGATAAGACGAAAGTGCTTCACATGACGAATCCTAGGGGATTAGGCCGCCGCAAGGGCAGCATCGAATCCGGGAAGTGCCCGGAGTTGTCGAATGACGATGAGCATCGGGTCAGTCTCAATGTCTTCTGGCTTGAAGAGGCGTGCGGCATCGGCTGCTCGGCGTAGATCGTCATCTTGAATGTGGACGTATATGGCCGTCGTGAGTGGGCTGGCGTGGCCGAGGAACTCTTGCGCGAGGCGAATGTCTTTGCCCGTGCCGCGGTAGACCGCGGTTCCCCCGCGGTGCCGTAGGGCGTGGGTGTTGTATCCGGTGAGGGATTTGATGCGACGCCAGACCGTTGATGGGTGAAGGTGTCGGTTGCCGCCCATGCGGAAGTAGTGGCCCCGAGTGCGTTCTCTTTCGATCTTGTCGAGGAGTTCGATGAGCTCGGGGGAGAGGTATTCCGTTCTCCATTTGGAGCCCTTGCCGAAGACGTCGATGCAGTCGCCTCGTCGGTTGTCCATGTGGAGTGATGCGATTTCGGAGACTCGGAGACCGCATTCGGCTGCGAGGAGGATCATTGCCCGGTCGTCGTCGGAAGCGATTTCCCAGCCGTCGATGAGGGCGGCGTCTTGTGCGATGCGGGCGGGGTGCTTCGGTACGCGAGGCGCGATGATGTTCTCGGAAGGATCATCATTGCGGAGGCCGGATCTGCGCGCCCAGCTAAAGAAGCTGTGGAATGTGGCTACGACGGTTGCTTCCGTTGACGGTGACCATTCGTGGAAGTCGATAAAGGTGCGAAGTTGCGCGGTCGTGACTGTGGCGGGGTTATAGGTGGCTGATAGGCGGCGCATATATCCGAGCCGGAGTTTGATGGTGTTGGGAGATTTCCTTCTGATCGTGAGGTAGGCCTCATAGTCGGTGAGCACTGGTCTGCGCCTTCGGTTTCGGTCACGCCGCTTCGAGTAGGCGTGTTTCATCCCACGTTCGGCTGGCGTTCAGGATTCGCTTAGGTGACAGTGCGAAAACGGAAACGAGATATCGTTCCGTTATTTTTCCTATGAGTTCACCGGGAGCCCGGAACCGGGTCAGAACAGGTCGGGCGAGCGGGTCGCGCCGTGACGGATGCTGACGTCCGCGTGGCGGTCGAAGCGGTAGCCGATGCCGCGCACCGTGCGCACGATGTCCTCGTACTCGCCGAGCTTGGCGCGCAGGCGGCGCACGTGGACGTCGATGGTGCGCTCGTTGGGGGTGTCCTCCTCGTCGGCGTCCCACAGCGACGCGATGAGCTCGGTGCGGTGGATCGTCTGCCCCTCGCGCAGCACGAGGTACTGCAGCAGCGCGAACTCCTTGTAGGTGAGGCCGATCTGGTCGCCGTCGAGGGTCACCCGGCGGCGCGAGATGTCGACGACGACACCGGTGCGATCGGATGCCTCGGCCGCGGGGTCACGCTGGTTGCGGCGGGCGAGCGCGGCCGGGTCCTGCAGGGCGAGCCGCACGATGTCGAGGTCGCGGCCGCCGGCATCGGCCGGGGCGAGAGCGACCGAGGCGTGGGTCTCGACGTCCGGGACGAGTTCGGCCGCGAGGTTCTTGAGGGCTTCGACGAGGCGGGGAAGATCGATGCCGGCGGCGCGGGCCTTCTCCTCGTCGAGGCCAACGTAGAGGGCGAACCCGCGGGCGCGGGCGCTCGCGTTGAGCGGTCGCACGGTGGGCGCGGGTGCTGCGGGCACCGGGTGCGGCCGGGCCGGGACGGGGGTGATGGCGGAGAGCGGAACGGGGCGGTCGACGATGACGGACATGGTGGGTGCCTTTGCGTGATGATGATGGGGCGCTGCGCGGAAGCGCTGCGCGGATGCCGGGCTACGGCTGCAGCGATGCTGCGGGAGGCGCGTCGGGGCTCAGGGCGGGAGTCAAGCGCACATTCGACACATGGCGACGCGGTCGGCCATCATCATGCCGACTGCTCCACGGGCCTCGAAGGAGGTCGGCGTGAACGCGTTGTCATACATGCCGTTAAGAGTGGCATGCGATGACGTAATGAGTCAAACGGTTCCATACAGCCGATCGCCCGCATCGCCGAGGCCGGGCACGATGTAGCCGCGCTCGTTGAGCTGCTCGTCGAGCGAGCCGAGCACGATCGTCACGTCGAGACCTGCGGTGAGCTGCTCGAGCGCGGCGATGCCCTCGGGGGCGCCGAGCAGGCAGATCGCGGTGATGTCGCGCGCCCCGCGCTCGCTGAGGAACCGCAGCGCGCCGCCGAGCGAGCCGCCGGTCGCGAGCATAGGGTCGAGCACGAAGCACTGCCGTCCGCCGAGATCGGCGGGCAGGCGCTCGGCGTACGTCGTCGGCTTGAGGGTCTCCTCGTCGCGCACCATGCCGAGGAATCCGACCTCGGCTTCCGGTACGAGGCGGATGAAGCCGTCGAGCATGCCGAGCCCCGCGCGCAGGATCGGCACGACCATGGGCTTCGGTGCGGCGAGCGCGGTGCCGACGGTCGGCGCGACCGGGGTCGTGACAGGGCGCGGCACGGTGCGCAATCCCCTCGTCGCCTCGACGGCGAGCATGGTGACGAGCTCGTCGACGAGACCGCGAAAGCGGGGGCTCGGCGTCGTCTCGTCGCGCAGCTCGGTGAGCTTGGTGGCGATGAGAGGGTGGTCGGCCAGGGCTACGCGCATAGGCTCAATCTATGCTGCCGACCCCGGAGCGATACCGCGACTGGATGTCCGTCGCGCTCGCCGAGGCGCGAGCGGCCGTCCTCACCGGCGACGTGCCCGTCGGGGCTGTCGTCATTGGGCCGGGGGGCGAGTACCTCTCCACCGGGCGCAACGCCCGCGAGGCGTGGGACGACCCCACGGCTCACGCCGAGATCACCGCCATCCGTGCTGCCGCGAAGGTGCTCGGCGACTGGCAGCTGCCGGGCTGCACCCTCGTCGTCACGCTCGAGCCCTGCGCGATGTGCGCGGGCGCGATCCTCGCCGCACGCATCCCCCTCGTCGTCTTCGGCGCCTGGGACGAGAAGGCCGGTGCCGCGGGCAGCGTCTACGATCTGCTCCGCGATCGGCGGCTGCCCGGCCGCGCCGACGTCGTCGGGGGAGTGCGCGAGACGGAGTGCGCCGAGCTGCTGACCACGTTCTTCGAAGGGCATCGCGGCTAGCGGTGGCTAAGGTCGAGCCATGACCTCGCTGCCGACCGTCGCCATCCTCGGAACCGGGTCGATGGGCGGCGCGATTCTCGCCGGGCTGCTCGGTCCCGGGATCGAGGTCGAGGGCATCCGGGTCACGAATCGCACCGTCGAGAAGGCCGCCCAGTACGCGGGCGACCCCCGGGTCACCGCGTATGCGACGGACTCCGATGTCGAGGCCAATCGTGCCGCAGTCGCCGGCGCGAAACTCGTCCTCGTCGCGGTGAAGCCCGCCGCGGTGCCTGCGCTGCTCGCCGAGATCGCCGGCGCGGTGGGGCCCGGCACGGTCGTCGTCAGTGTCGCGGCCGGCGTGACGGCCGCGACCTTCGAGGCGGTGCTGCCGGAATCCGTCTCGGTGCTGCGCGCGATGCCGAACACCCCTGCGATCATCGGCAAGGCCGTCACCGGGGTGAGCCCGGGCGCGCGCTCGTCGGACGCCGACCTCGCTCTCGTGCGCGCGCTCTTCGAAACCGTCGGCGAGGTCGTCGTCGTGCCCGAGGCGAGGCTCGACGCGCTCTCGACGATCTCTGGGAGCGGTCCAGCATATGTCTTCTACCTCATCGAGCAGCTCACGGCGGCGGCCGTCGCCAAGGGCTTCGCGCCCGAGCAGGCGGCCCGGCTCGTGAACGGCACGTTCCTGGGCTCCGTCGAGCTGCTTGCCGCAACCGGCATCGACCCCGCCGAGCTGCGCCGCCAGGTCACTTCGCCGAAGGGCACGACCGAGCGGGCCGTTGCGGTGCTCGAAAGCGCCGATCTGGCGGGCCTCTTCGGCCGCGCTACGGATGCCGCCCTGGCCCGCGCGCGCGAGCTTGCGGCCGGAGCCTGACGCGGCCCTGGCCTCGCGGGCCCGGGCACATTACCCTGGGGGAATGGCTGACATCTTCGACGTCGTCGCCGACCCTACCCGGCGCGAGATCCTGCAGGTCCTGCGGGACAGCGGCGAGGTGAGCGTCTCGCACATCGTGCAGGCTCTGGAGCTCAGCCAGCCGACCGTGTCGAAGCACCTCAAGGTGCTGCGCGACGCCGCGCTCGTCACGGTGCGCGAGGAGGGCCAGCACCGCTACTACACGCTCGACGCCGCTCCGCTCGAGGAGCTCGACGACTGGCTGCTGCCGTTCATCGGGGTCGTCGAGGACGTGGAATCCCTCTACCGGTCGGCGGGTCTCAGCGAAGGCGCCAAAGGCTTCGCCGAATCGGTCGGCAAGGTCGCCGCGGGCGCTGGAGTGCGCGTCGCCGGGCTCGTCGACAAGGTCAAGAAGCATTAGCGATTTCGCGCCCCCCCCGCATCGGCCCGCGATAGGGGTTGTCGAGGCCGCTAGGAGCTTTTCCTCCATAGCTCCTTCTCGGGCTCACAACTCCTAGGTTTCCGGTGCCCTTCGGCCCGTTCGGGCGCACGGTGGTGCATTCCACCGGGATGTCCATCACTTCGTTCACGACAGATCCTTTCGGGGTGACCACCCGCGCGCGACTCCGCGCGGCGGGCCTCGGCGAGAGGGCCATCCGCGCTCTCGTCGATCGCGGCAAGCTCGCGCCGCACCGCAACCTGCTCGTCACGCCGTCGGCCGATCCGAAGGTCGCACACGCCGTCGCCCTCGGCGCCAAGGTCGCCTGCGTATCGGCTGCGCGACTGAGAGGCCTGTGGGTCGCCGACGAGGGGCTCGCGCCGCATGTCTCCGTCGCGGCGAATACGCCGCGACGATTTCCGGACGATGTGCGGGTGCATTGGACCGCACGTCCTCTTGACCGGGCGGATCGGCTCGGCGTGGAATCCGGCCGCAACATGCTCCTGCACGTCGCCCAGTGCCAGCCGACGGAGCTCGCGGTGTGCGTGTTCGACTCGGCCGTGAACAAGAGGCTCATCACGATCGAAGAGCTGAGGCGGCTTGCTGCGGTGCGCGGCGGTCGATTTGCCGCGGTCGTTCGGCTCGCCGACGGTCGCGCAGACTCGGGGCTGGAGTCCCTGATGCGGGTGAGGCTGCAGGCTCAGGGCGTCGACAGCCGGCTTCAGGTCAAGATCGCCGGACATCGTGTCGATCTGCTCATTGGCGACTGGCTCGTGCTGCAGGCGGATGGCTGGCAGTTCCACCAGACGAGCCGCCAGCGCGACGAGGATCTCGCTCACGACCGGCGGCTCGTGCAGAGGGGGTACACGGTGCTGCGGTACCCCTACTCGGCGATCATGGGCGGCTGGGGCCGGGCCGAGGCCGAGATTCTGGCCCAGCTGGCCGCGGGGGCACATAGCCGTCCCAGCCGCCACTGACCTCCAAGGGCATCGTCCGAGGACGAACCCGGTGAATTAGGGATTGTCGGGAAGAGTAGGAGTTCCTGGGCCGATGTTCCTACCAGGGACGACAACTCCTACCGAGGACGACGGATCCGCGACGCGCGGCCGTGCTGGCGTCCGATTTTCGGGCGACCCGGCTCTCGGGTAAGATCGACCCCTGTGCCATTCGGCACCCCGATCTTTGTGAGGTACTCGTGGGTTCGGTCATCAAGAAGCGCCGCAAGCGCATGGCGAAGAAGAAGCATCGCAAGCTGCTTCGCAAGACGCGCCACCAGCGTCGCAACAAGAAGTAGAGAAGTAGCCAGTACTTCTGCACCCAGCGCCAGGTTCGCCTGGCGCTCTGTGTTTAAGCGCGCCGTCCCCGCCCGGCGCGTGGTGTTCAAGCGCGCCGGTGCTTCCGGCGTCGTGTGTTCGGGCACGTGATTGACTGAATGGCGTGACGATCACCCTCTACACGAGACCGGGGTGCCACCTCTGCACCGACGCCCGCGCGGCGGTCGCCAGGGTGGTGGCATCCGTCGACCCCGGAATCGTGGTGGACGAGATCGACATCCTCTCCGACCCGGTGCTCGTCGCGCGCTACGGCGAGGAGATCCCCGTCGTGCTCGTCGATGGGCGCATGCACAGCTACTGGCGGGTCGACGAGGACCGCCTCGAGAAAGCCCTCCGGAACGTGCCATGAGCGTTCGCCATATCGTCACCTTCACGGTGCCGGAAGGTCCCGAGAAGCCGGCGCAGCTTCGGCGGGCGAAGGAGTGGCTGCTCACCCTCCCGGACCGGATCCCCGGCGTGCTGAGCTTCGAGGTCGGCCTCAACGAGTTCTACCCCGCGGCCAATTGGGACCTTGCCATCGACGCGAGCTTCCCCGACTTCGCCGCGCTCGAGGCGTACAACAGCCACCCCGCGCACGTCGAGTACCTCGCGTGGTGGAAGACCGTGCACAACGGCCGCGCTGCCGTCGACTGGGAAACGTAACCCGTTCCCGAAGGTGTCCGGCCCTGCCGGCACCGGCGGCGACCCCTCAGGAAGCCGACTGCCCCGCGCCGGGCGAGTGCGACCGGCGCGTCATGGGAACAGCCTGGTAGGCCCGCGGAAGAGGAACGTCACCTCGCGGATCGACGCCTCGCCGAGCAGCAGCATGAGCACGCGCGCCAGGCCCATGCCGAAGCCGCCGTGCGGGGGCACCCCGTAGCGGAAGAACTCGAGATACGTCTCGAGGCCGGCGAGGTCGAGGCCCTTGGCGAGCGCCTGCTTCTCGAGCACCTCGATGCGGTGCTCGCGCTGCGCCCCGGTGGTGATCTCGGTGCCGCGATAGACGAGGTCGTAGCTCTTGGTCAGCCCGGTCGCCTCGTCGAGCATGTGATAGAACGGCCGGATCGTCGCCGGGTAGTCGGTGAGGAACACGAAGTCGTGGCCATACGTCTCCTTGACGTAGGCGGCGATCTGCCGCTCGCCTTCCGGGTCGAGGTCGCCGTCGGCGCGAGGCACCGTGTAGCCGCGCGCCTGGATGATCGCGTGGGCCTCTGCCAGCGGAATCCGCGGGAACGGCAGCGCGGGGACCTCGACCTCCAGTCCGAAGAGCGCCTCGATCTCGGCGCCGTGGCGATCCTTCACGGCCTGGAAACCGGCGACGAGCAGCTGCTCCTGGAGCGCCATGACATCCTCGTGGGAGTCGACCCAGGAGACTTCCATGTCGACCGAGGTGAACTCGGTGGCGTGCCGCGAGGTGAACGACGGGTCGGCGCGGAACACCGGTGTGATGGCGAAGACGCGGCCGAAGCCGGCCGCCTGCGCCATCTGCTTGAAGTGCTGGGGGCTCTGCGCGAGGTAGGCGGTGCCGAGATCGAAGTAGTCGAGCTGGAACAGCTCGGCGCGGGATTCCGACGGCGACGACATCAGCGACGGGGTGTGCACCTCCACGAATCCGTTGTCGATCCACCAGGTGCGCCAGGCGTGCTCGAGCGTGGTCTGGACGCGGAAGATGAGGTTGTTGCGCGGCTGGCGCAGGTCGATCCAGCGGTAGTCGAGGCGTTTGTCGAGGCTCGAGTCGGCCGCGATCGGCGTCTCGGGGAGCGCGCGCGTCTCGACTGTCAGCGTGTCGACCCTGACTTCGACCCCGCCGAGCTTGACGCGCTCGTCGTGCTTGAGCTCGCCGGTCACGGTGAGGAACGAGCCGACCGAGAGGCCGGAGATGGTCTCGGCCAGTTCGTCGGCGACGGCATCGTCGCCGCGCGGGTGGACGAGCTGCAGCGCGCCCGACTCGTCGCGCAGCACGACGAACTGCACCTTCTTCTGGTCGCGCACCGTGTCGACCCAGCCGGCGACGGCCACGGGGCCGTCCGGAAGCGAGGCGAGGTTCTTGATGAGGATGCGCGAAGTCACGGTCCTTAAGCCTAGGGCGCAGGAGCTCGCATCGCCCACGCGGGAAGAGCCCGAGGCGGTTCCCGCCGTCGGGGCAGGCTCCGTCGGAGACGAGGAGGCGTTGCGCGCCGGAGGGCGGCGTGAAGCTCCGCCCGAGTTCTAGTCTGAAGTGCAGCAGGGTGTGGGCGTTCTTCGGCAGGGAGTGCGGGAAGTTTCTGGCCATCGCGATGCCTGCCCTGCTGGACGCGCTCGAACGGCACGGTGAGCTCGTGACCGGGAAGGGTCGCTACTCGGTAGAGGCCGTCGCCGCTGCTGCGATCCTCGATCCAGATCCGCAAGGCCGGGGACGAGGTCGAGGATTCACCCGTGTGCTCACCGCTCGATCCGCAACATGGCGCACGTCCGCGTCCTCGCCACCCTGCAGGCGACCAGGGGCGGCGGGACTCCGACGCAGCGCTGTCCACGCCAGGACTGCAGCGCCCGGTCGACCATAGCGTCCCAGGGCAGGGTCGGCGCGACGGGAGTCGACCACGCAGGCGGCGAAGAGGCTCGGCATCCATCGAGTGCATCGACGTGGCGTGCGGCGGGACCAGCACCGTCACCCCGCGGGCGCGCTACGCCGCCGGGGCCGCGTGAAGGCCTTCCTCAGTTCCGCGATGGAGACCAGCACCAGGGCGAGGGCCGCCGAGACGAGGAGATCCGACGCGGCGACGTAGCCGAAACGCAGCAGCTCCCGCAGCGGCGGAACGTAGACGGCGAGAAGCAGCAGGGCGATCGCGGCGACCGCCCACAGGTTCATCACTCGATTGGAGAAGAGCCCCCGGCGAAAGACCCAGTTGCGGTCGCTGCGCGAGATGAACGCCAGCGCGATGTGCCCCACGATCCACGCTGCGAAGGAGCAGCTCTGCACGGCAGCCGGTGACAGCCCCCGCCAGGTGGCCCAGCCGTAGGCGACCATGACCGCGATGAAGAGCAGCGCACCCTTGAAGAAGATGAGCCGTACGGCGGCGCCATCGACCAGCGGGCCACCCGCGCGGCGCGGCGGGCGGCGGGCGATGTCGGTCTCGGCCGGCTCGGCGACGAAACCGGCGGAGGCGGCGAGGTCCATGAACAGCTCGAGCAGAATGATCTGGATCGGTGAGAACGGCAGGGGAAGGCCGGCGACCACGGGGAGCAGGAAGATCGCCACCAGTCCGACCTTGACAGCGAGATAGTAGTTGACCCCCTTGCGCAGGTTGTCGAAGAAGTGCCGCCCCTCGAAGACGCCGCGGGCGAGCGTCGCATAGTTGTCGTCGGCCAGCACCGCCTGGGCCGCCTCCTTCGCGACATCGGTCCCCCTGATCCCCATGGCGATGCCGACGTCGGCGGCCTTGAGCGCCAGGGCGTCGTTGACCCCGTCGCCGGTCACCGCGACCACCTCGCCGTTCTTCTGCAGGGCCTGCACCAGCCGGTATTTGTGTTGCGGTGTGGCCCGGGCGAAGACCGAGACTTCGCGCACCTCATCCGCAAGCGTCGCGTCATCGAGGCGATCGAGCTCATCACCGGTGAGAACCCGGTCCGCGGCGATGCCGACCTCGCGGGCGATGGCGGCAGCGGTGGCTGGATGATCGCCGGTGACCATCATGGTGCGGATGCCGGCGCCCGCCACCTGCGCGAGCGTCTCCTTCACCCCGGCCCGCGACGGGTCGGCCAGGGCCACCAGACCGACGAGGTCGAGGTCGTGCTCCCCTTCCTCCAGCGACCCCTCGGCAGGAGGCGCCTCGATCGTGCGCGTTGCCACGGCGATGACCCGGCGGCCCAGGGCGGTCTCCGCCTGGAGCGACTCGCGAAGCGCGGCCGGCACGTCGCGACAGCGGCCGAAGACCTCCTCCGGTGCGCCGCTGAGATAGAGACGCACCGAGCCGTCCGGGTGACGCCACAGCATCGCCTTGCTGCGCCGGCCGTCACCGGGATAGCGCACGTTCAGGATCTCGCCCTGCGGTGCAGCCAGGCCCAGCGTCTTCGCGCGCTCGGTCACCGCCCCTTCCAGGGCATCCGGCACCTCGGGGGACGCTGTGCCCGACGCCGCTTCGAGAACCGCCCGTTCCGCATCCGTCGGCCAGACCGCCGCCACCCGCATGCGGCTCTCGGTCAGGGTCCCGGTCTTGTCGGTGAGGATGACGGTGGCATCCCCCAGCGTCTCCGCCGCGCGCAGCCGCTTGACCAGGAAGTTCTGCCGCGACAGCCGATAGGCGCCGAGGCCCAGCACCATCGTGACGATGATGGGCAGCTCCTCCGGGATGGTCGCGAAGGCGAGCGACAAGCCGGTGAGGATCATCGGGCCGACGTCGCCGCCGCGCAGGATGCCGATCACCGGGATGACCACGGAGAAGAACACCGCCACCCAGAGCAGCTTCCCGGACAGGGACCTCATCTCAAGTTGCAACGGCGTCTTGGGAGGCGTCACCTGGCCGAGCTGGGCGGCCATCCGGCCGAGCCGGGTCGTACCGCCGGTGAAAGTGACCTCGGCTTCGCCCTCGCCCGCCGCGACCACCGCGCCGGCATAGACGGCGTCGCCCGCGGACTTCTCCACCGGGAAGGATTCCCCGGTGAGGGTCGACTCGTCGACGCTCAGGTTCACGACACGGCTCAGCGTGGCATCGGCGCCGAGTCGGACACCGGGAAGCAGGATCAGCAGGTCGCCGGGAACGATGGTCTCGGTGTCTACCGCGACGACCCGACCGTCGCGGCGCACCCGCGCCTTCGGTGCCGACAGTCGCTCGAGGGCGCCGATGGCACGCTTGGCACGGAACTCGTTGATCACCTCCGCGGCCACCAACAGCAGGATGACGGCGAAGATGGTGATCGCGTCGCCCAGGTTGCCCAGAACGCTGTACACAATGCCCACCACGATCAGCAGCAGGATCATCGGCTCCCGGATCTCCTCGGCAGCGATGGCCCAGAAACGGACCGGGGCAGGGGTGAACAGCCGGTTCGGCCCGACCCGGACCAGACGCGAGGAGGCCTCGGCCGCAGTGAGGCCCAGGTCTGTGGTCGTCTCCATTGATGGTCCCTCGCTCATCGGCGCGGCGGCACTCCTCGGTCAGTGCGTGCAGTCGGCTCTCAGCTCATGAAAATCGACGCTAGCGGGATCGATCCCCCGAGTTCTAGCCCGAAGTGCAACAGGGTGTGGCTGGGGTAGCCCAGGCGAGGACCGTGCGGGGCCGGTTGGCGATCTCCGCGACGAGTTCGACACGGTCCTCGACCTCGGTGGGACGCGCATGAATCGAGGTGCGCCGCTTGATCCGCTCTGAGTGCACCCGCCGCCCCTGCCGGCGACGACGGCGTGTGCGCCCCCCGGGGCGGATACTGCCACAGCTCCCGATGCCGTTGACGTTTCGAGTAGATCCACGCATACAGCGTCTCCGCCCCCACCCGCATTCGCGGATCGTCGGGGAACTCCACCGGCAACCGGCCCGAGATCTCCTCCGGCGTCCACCCCTTCCGCAGCTGCGTCAGCACCTAGTCCACCAGCCGGTCATGCTCCATCCGACAAGGCTGATGCGAACGCGGCCTGCGGGTGTCGGCGTGCAACTGCGCCTGACGGCCCGGATACAGCCGATCGTGCGGACCGCGAGTATCCAACCTGTTCGCAAGTACGGACGCAGGTTCGCGTGATCAGGTTCAGGCTGCCACGCCCCCGCGCGGTCTCCCGCGTGATCGTGGCCCGATGAACCCCGACCCGGCGGGCGATCTCCGCCGTGTTGAACCCGAGATCGAGCAGCCTCTCAATCTCGATCCGATCATCCATAGTCAGGTGTCGGTAAAGTGCGGTCGAGGAAGCGCAACCCCTCGGTCGTGATCTGGATCTTCTTCGGGGCGAAGAACACCTACGAGGACCGCGAGGCCGCCAGGACGGCGCGCCAGGAGGCACAGATCGCGGGCTGACGATCACCCTGGACAGCTCTTGGGGGAGTCCTAATAATGCGTTCCGTAGACTGACCCTCGTGGCGGCGGTCAGGCAGGTGCATCTCGTGCGCCATGGCGAGGTGGACAACCCGCAGGGCGTGCTCTACGGGCGGCTGCCGGGATACCACCTGTCGGCTCTCGGGCAGCGGATGGCGCAGGCCGCCGCCGACGAGCTGGCCGGTCGCAGGCGCAGCCTCGCCGCGCTCATCGCCTCGCCGCTGACGCGCACGCAGGAATCCGCGGCGCCCATCGCGGCTGCGTTCTCGATCGGCATCGGCACCGACGAGCGCGTCGTCGAGCCGGGCAACCGCTTCGAGGGCACGGTGATGGCCCGCGCCGCGCGCAACCCGCTCAACTGGCCGTGGCTCATCAACCCGTTGCGGCCGTCGTGGGGCGAGGCGTACTCGTCGATCGCGCGCCGGATGAGCGATGCAGTCACCGACGCCTTCGCGCAGCCGTGGCTGTCGGCGGACGAAGCGGGCGACGTCGTCATCGTCAGCCACCAGCTTCCGATCTGGATCGAACACCTCACCGTCGTCGGCGGCGGCTATGTGCACGACCCGCGCCACCGCCGCTGCACACTGTCGAGCATCACGACGTTCGAGCAGCGCGGCATGCGGCTGTTCGAGGTGGGCTACGCCGACCCGGCCGCGCCGCTCGCGGAATCCGCCGTCGACGTGGGGGCGGTGTGATGCGACGGATTCTTCGCGCGGCGGCTGCGGTCGCTCTCGCCGTCGCCCTCGGCGGCTGCACGCTCACCTCGCTGCAGCAGAGCTACCAGAACGACCCCAACGCCGGCTACGTGCAGGGCCAGACCGGCATCACCGTGGTGCAGCCCGACCAGCGCAAGGCGCCCGTCGAATTCAGCGGCACGACGGAGAGCGGCGCGCAGTTCGACTCGAAGAGCGAGCTCGGCAAGGTCGTCGTCGTCAACTTCTGGTACGTGCTCTGCCCGCCGTGCCGGGTCGAGGCGTCCGACCTCGCCGCCGTCGCGGCCGAGTACGCCAAGAAGGGCGTCGTCTTCGTCGGGATCAACACCCGCGACGATGTGTCGAGCATCACGGCCTACGACGAGCAGTTCGGAGTGAAGTACCCCTCGATCGTCGACGCGGCCTCGGGTGCGGCGCAACTCGCTTTCAGCGGGGCGTATCGGCCCAACGCGACGCCGACCACCATCGTCCTGGACCGCGAGGGCCGGGTTGCGGCCCGCATCGAGGCGACCGTGCACGGCCAGCTCTCCAACCTCACCTCGCTCATCGACTCCGCTCTCGCGGAGAAGACGTCGTGAGCGGCATCGGCGCCCTCGTGGCGAGCGGCCAGCTCTGGGTGTCGGTCCCCATCGCGCTGCTCGCGGGCCTCGTCTCGTTCGCGTCGCCCTGCGTGCTGCCGCTGGTGCCGGGCTATCTCGCCTACATCGGCGGCTTCGACAACGGCGGCTACACGGCGGCGAAGGGCGACCGGCGCGGCACCGCCCGGCTCGCCCTCGGCGTGCTGCTCTTCATCCTCGGCTTCACGCTCGTCTTCGTCCTCGGCGAGTTCGCGTTCCAGCGCCTCGGCTTCTGGCTCATCGAGTACCGCGATCTCATCACCCGGGTGTCGGGCGCGGTGGTCATCCTGCTCGGCCTCGTGTTCATCGGCCAGTTCAGCTTCCTGCAGAGCACCATCAAGCCCCGTTGGCGGCCGGCGAGCGGGCTGGTCGGGGCGCCGCTGCTCGGCATCATCTTCGCCGTGGGCTGGAGCCCGTGCACCGGCCCCACCCTCGCGGCCATCTCGGGCATGAGCCTCGCCAGTGGCTCCACCAGCCAGGCCGTGCTGCTCGCCGTGTTCTACTCGCTCGGCCTCGGCGTGCCGTTCCTCCTCATCGCGCTCGGCCTCAGCTGGGCGACCCGGGTCATCGGGTTCCTGCGCCGCCACATCCGCCGCATCAACATCATCGGGGGCGCGCTGCTCATCGCCATCGGCATCCTCATGGCGAGCGGCATCTGGAACCAGTGGATGCTCGACCTCGGGGCGGTGATCCCGAGCTTTGGCACCCTCGTCTGAAAGCGCCGAGCGCGTCGCGCCGCGCGTCGACTACCTGCCGTCCGGCCACGCCGATGCCGCCGACGGCGGCGACGGCGACGGTCCTGTCACCGGCGGCAGGCTCGGTCCCGTCGGCTGGGCGCGTTGGTTCTGGCGGCAGCTCACGAGCATGCGCACGGCGCTGTTCCTGCTCATGCTGCTCGCTCTCGCTGCGGTGCCCGGCTCGCTCGTGCCGCAGCACATCAGCGATCCGAACGGCGTCCTCCAATACCAGCGGAGCCATCCGACGCTCTACCCGATCCTCAACGCGGTGCAGCTGTTCGACACCTACACCTCGGTGTGGTTCTCCGCGATCTACCTGCTGCTCTTCGCGTCGCTCATCGGCTGCATCATCCCGCGCATCACCCACCATGTGAAGGCGCTCCGGGCGCAACCGCCGCGCACCCCGGCGCGCCTCGCCCGCATGGCCGGCTACCGTGCGCTGCCCGCCCCGGCGGGGGTCAGCGCCGAGGCCGCGATCGAGTCGGCGAGGGGATTGCTGCGCAAGGCCGGCTACCGCGTCGTCACGCTCGAGGGCAGGGACGGCCTCTCGGTCTCGGCCGAGCGCGGGTACCTGCGCGAGACGGGCAACCTGGTGTTCCACATCGCGCTCGTGGGGATCCTGCTCGCCGTCGGCATCGGGGGAGGCTTCGGCTGGACGGCGCAGCGCGTCGTCGTCGAGGGCCAGACCTTCGTCAACACCGCGGTGAACTTCGACTCGTTCAACCCGGGCCGCTTCGTCAGCAGCGAGAACCTGCCCGCGTATTCGGTGACGCTCGACAAGTTCACCGTGAAGTACGACCAGAGCGCCGGGGGCGAGTCGGGCATGCCGCTCGACTACAACGCGCAGGTCGTCGCCCGAGAGAAGGACGGCGCGAGCTGGAGCACGAGCATCAAGGTCAACAGCCCGCTGCAGATCGACGGCACGAACGTCTACCTGCTCGGCAACGGCTACGCGCCGGCGCTCACCTTCCGCGACGCCGCGGGCAAGGTCATCGCCTCGGGCCCGACCCCGTTCCTGCCGCAGGACGCCAACCTCACCTCGCAGGGCATCATCAAGATCGCGGGCGGCCTGAAGCAGCAGCTCGGCATCATCGGCATCTTCACGCCGACCGCGCCCGTCTCGACGTCGGCCCGGCCGCTCTCGACCTACCCGGACACCCGCAATCCGCGCGTCAGCCTCACGGTGTTCGCCGGCGACCTCGGCCTCGACGCGGGCGTCCCGGTGTCCGTCTTCGCGCTCAACACCGACCACCTCACGCAGATCGCCGGACCGAACGCCACGACCGGGGCGCTCAATCTCGGCGTCGGCGAGACGGCACAGCTGCCCGACGGGCTCGGCACGGTGACCTTCGACGGTGTGAAGCGCTTCGCCTCGCTCGACATCCACCACGACCCCGCGCAGGGCTGGGTGCTCGTCTTCGCGATCCTCGTGGTCGCCGGGCTTCTGACGTCGTTGTTCGTGCCGCGTCGACGGCTGTGGGTGAAGGCGGTGGATTCCGCCGATGGGCTGCGTCTCGAGTACGCGGGCCTCGCCCGCGGCGAAGATGCCCGGCTCGAAGAGGTCGTCGCCGATCTCCAGGAGCGGCATTTCAGTGAACTCATCGGCGGGAAAGGGTAGGTTGAGCCAGTGACCGGTACGCTCTCGGACATCTCGCTCCTCGCCAGCTATGTGGCGGCTGGGTTCTACATCGCGGCGTTCGTCGCCTTCGTGCTGGACCTCGCCCGCCGTGGATCGTTCGCGGCGACCCCCGCCGCGGTGAGTTCGGCCGCCGAGCGTCGCGCCGCCCGCGTCGGTGCTGCCGACGGGGCATCGGGTTCGGTCGCCGTCATCACCGAGGTCGTCGCCCCCGACGAGACGGCTGAGACGAAGGTGCCCGCGTCGCTGTCGCTCAAGGTGGCGATGTGGCTCACGACGACCGGCTGGTTCGTGCACCTCGCCTCCGACGTGCTGCGCGGAATCGCGGCCGACCGGGTGCCGTGGGCCAACATGTGGGAGTTCTCGCTCACCGGCACGCTCGTCATCGTCGGCATCTTCCTGCTCGTCAACCTGCGCTGGGATCTGCGCTGGGTCGGCACCTTCGTCGTCGGCCTGGTGTTCCTGCTGTTGATGATCGCGCAGCTGCGCTACTACGTGCAGGTCGCGCCGCTGCCGCCTGCGCTGCAGTCGTACTGGCTCGTCGTCCACATCCTCGTGGCCATCCTCGGCACGGCGTTCTTCGCCATCGGCTTCGCGCTCGCCGCCGTGCAGTTGCTGCAGACCTGGCGCGAGAAGCGCGACGCGCAGTCCCTTCCGCCCGTGCTCGGCTTCCTCAAGACGCTGCCGAAGTCGGAGTCTCTCGAGGCCCTGTCGTACCGGATCAACATCATCGGCTTCATCTTCTGGACCTTCACGCTCATCGCGGGTGCGATCTGGGCGGAGAAGGCGTGGGGCCGCTACTGGGGCTGGGACACCAAAGAGGTGTGGACCTTCATCATTTGGGTCATCTACGCCGGCTACATCCACGCCCGTGCCACGCGCGGCTGGCGCGGCAGCCGCGCATCCTGGCTGTCGGTCGTCGGATTCATCGCCGTGATGTTCAACTTCGGCGTCGTCAACGTCTTCTTCCACGGCCTGCACTCGTACAGCGGCCTGAGCTAGCCGTAGTTCCACGGCACGTCAGTTACGAGCCCGGGTTCGCCACCGGCCCGAGGCACTCCGGGGCATTCGTGGTGAGGAAGTTCGCGAGGGACTCGTCGAGCGCCTGGACGCTGCCGATCTGCAGCGGTCCTCCGTCGAATCCGTTCCTGGAGGGCCAATCATCGCCACTCACCAGCGCGGCCCGGATCGTCGAAGTGCCGGGCGGCACCACGACCGTGAGCCCGAAAGCCTTGTCGCTCTCCTCGAGCGTAAAGTCGTGGGTTGTCCCGTCCGACCCCGTGAAGGCGACAGCCCCACCGCCTTTGCCGGTGTACCGCCCGGAGAACTGAATCTGGACTTTGCGCGGAACATCGAGCGGGTTCTCCACGACGAACTCGGGCTGATACGGCCTGAGCGCATCGGAGACCGAGAAGCTCCCCACCACCTGGTTGTACCCAGGAGTGTGCGTTTCCGTGTAGCCGGGCAGCCAGTGGACCTCCACCGGATTCACGGCGCCGTTGCCTGCCGCGGCCACCTTGCGCGCATCGAGCTTCGCAAACTTCTTCCGCAGGGCGTCCGTCAGGTAGAACGCGTAGCGATCGGTCGACGCCGAGTCCTTCTTCGCGCCGAGAACCTTCTGGAACTGGCCCTCCGCGAAGGGGACGTTCGTGGGGAGCAGGGCGTTCTTGTCGAGGAGCACCGCGTTGAAGCCGGCCATGGTGGCGACGCAGGCGAGTGCGCGCGGCCCCATCGTTCGGGTCGCGATGTCTACCCAGTCTGCCCGCGCCCTACCCTTCACGGCGCCAGCTGACCACTGAACCTGATCGGTGAAGAGCGAGGGGATGAGCTGGTCGTACGCGTCGACGGCACCGTTCTCCGGGCGGCCTTCCGGGACAGCGATATAGGGGTACTCAACGACCTTCGCCCCTTTCGGAAGGACGGCGACCATCGACCGGGTCCATGCCTTGTCGGCGGCGAACTTCGCCGAGTCCGCGGTGTAGTCGATCTGCTGGTTGGCAGTCGGCACCGCCTGGTCCCAGACGCCGAAGGCGACGACGCCGAAGGCGAGAACCGTGCCGATGGCGGCGAGAACGCGTGGCCGCAGCGCCCGTCGGAAGACCCGTGCGATGAACGGCATCCATGCCGCCGATATCCGGTGCCAGAGCCAGGTGAGCAGAATTCCGGTGATCCCGAGGCTGAAGAGTTGGATGAAGATCGCGATCCGGTTCGGCGCCTGCAGCACCGGGGTGAAGAAGGAGATGATCGCGGAGAGCCCGCCCATGGTGCCGACGAGGAACGCCGCGACATTGAAGGCGACGATCACGCCGAGCGCTCGCTGCAGCTCCGACCCGTCCCGAGCGAGACCGCGGCCGCCGCGCAGCTGCCGGATCGGCGCGAAGACCACGATGACGATCGTGGCGATGACGCCGACCGCGCCGACGAGACCTAGCGCCACATGCTCATACGCGTTCGAACCGAGGGTGATGTACGTCGTGTCATAGAAGGCCCGGAGCTGGGAGAGGAACGGGATCCGATCCCCCGGCGTCGGCAGCAGGAGCTCGGTGAGCTTCAGCGAATTGATGTCGGCCGCATTCGCGGTCCGGGTGAGGGCCCACGGATTGGCGCCATGCTGCCAGCCGTAGGCGAGATCCGGGAGCGCGGACAGGACGAAGGCACCAAGCCCGACGGCGGCCGAAACGGCGGCCGGCAACAGCGGGCGCCAGCGCCGCGCGGCGATCGCACGATATATGCCCGCGAGGGCGAGGATGCCCGCGCCATAGATGGCGTAGTAGGCCCATGATGCGCCCATCAACCCGAGCAGCACCACCGTGACCGTGGTGCGCAGCGGCGAGAGACGAGCACGGGAGCCCTCTGGTCCCGGCTTTGTGAAGACGGGAAGCCCCAGCGCGATTCTTGCGGCGACGAGAAGCCCGAGCGGAATCGTCCAGTACTCGCCGAGGAAGATGTGGAGGTCGTTCCGAATGAAGTGGATCGGCGACAGCGCGAAGAGCATCGCCATCGCGATGCTCACCGCGCCCGGGAGCCGGATCGTCCGGAAGAACCACACTGCGGTCCCTGCCGCGAGCGGGAACCCGAGGAAGTAGTAGAGGTTGAAGACCGCCGCCCAGTTGCTCGAGAACAGC
>NZ_DAIEII010000051.1:0-37932 GCF_027352875.1 Gryllotalpicola sp. | reverse complement strand
AGATCACGATGACCGTGCCGGGGGGGACGAGCGGGACGCCGGCCGTGGGCACGGTCAGCGTGACGCCGTCGTACATCACGCTGCCCTCCCCGAGCGTGAGCCTCACGAACGGCGAGCTCGTCTTCTCGTTCACCGCTACCTATGTGCCAAACGGTGCGGTGATCTCGATCCAGATCACCGGGCTCACCAACACGAGTGTCGCAGGGAGCTACCCCTCGGCCATCACCACGTATCCGAGCACGGCGTTCCAACCGCCTGTCGACTCGGGGGTGGCGCCGGCCGTCACCTTCAGCGGCACGGCCCTGACGTCGCTCTCCTGGTCGGTCTCCTCGACGGCCATCAGCGCCACCAACGTCGCCTACACCTTCAGCTTCGCCCTCTCCGCGCCGAGCACCCTCAGTTCGATCTCGATGAGCGTGCCATTCGGCACGTCCGGTTCCCCGGTGGTCAACTCGGCCAGTCCGGGGGCCATCGCCGGCGGCACCGTGGCCCTCAGCGGGACGACGTTGACCTACTCCTTCACCGCCGCCTCGGTCAGCTCCAGCGCCACCATTACCCTCGTGATCGGGGGGATGACGAACACCTCGACGGCCGGGAGCTACGCCTCAAGTGTCACTGCCTACGACGGTGCCTCGGTGGTGGCCTCCGGCACCACGCCGACGGTGACCTTCACCTCCACCGCCCTCACCTCACTCTCGTGGAGCGCCTCGTCGACGACCGTGAGCACCGCGGGGGTCGCCTACACCTACGGCTTCACGATCGCATCGGGAACGTCGCTCTCCTCGGTCACCCTGACCGTGCCCGGGGGCACGGGCGGGACACCGACCGTCGGCACGGTCAGCGTCTACAGCCCCTCGAGCCAGGGCTACATCACCCTGGCCAACCAAGCAGTCAGCCTCTCTCTCACGACCCTGACCTTCTCCTTCAACAGCGTCTACATCGCCAGCGGCGACGTCTGGTCGATCCAGATCAACGGGCTCACGAACACTTCCAGCCCTGGCACCTACACCTCGTCGATCACGACCAAGAACGGCTCTGCGGCCGTCGACTCGGGGACCACCCCCAGCCTCTCCTTCAGCTCGAGCGCCCTCGGCAACCCCACCTGGACCGCCTCCTCCACTGGGGTGGGCAGCGCCAACACCACCTATACCTACACCTTCGCCATCCAGGTCAACGCCACCATCGATGCCATCACCATGACCGTGCCCTCGGGCACCGCTGGCACGCCAGCCGTCGGCACGGTCACGCCCGCCGCCCTGAGCGGCGGCACGGTCAGCCTGGCCTTGAACACGCTCACCTACACTTTGGCCTCAGCGACATCGGTCGGCATCAACACCAACGTCTCGATCGCCATCACCGGTCTCACCAACACCTCGAGCGCCGGGGCCTACACCTCGACCATCACCATCAGCGACCAAGGCACCGCCATCGCCTCCGGCACCACCCCGTCGGTGACCTTCACCTCGACCGTGCTGACCGCGCTGTCCTGGTCGACCTCGGCCAACCACACCTCGGCGACCGGGGTCACCTACACCTACGGCTTCACCACGGCCTCCACGACCAACTTGAACCAGGTGACGACGACCGTTCCCAACGGGACCGCGGGAACCCCGGCGGTCGGGACGGTCACCCCGGCGGCCTTGGCGGGGGGGGCGGTGGCGCTGAGCGGCACCACCCTCACCTACACCTTCAGCGCCACCTACGTGACCTCGGGCACCGCCGTCTCCATCGCCCTCACTGGCCTCACCAACCCGACGACGCCAGGCACCTCGACCTCGGTCGTGGCGACCAAGAACTCCGGGGCGACCATCGACTCGGGGACGACCCCCTCGGTGACCTTCGTCGGCGGACCCCTCGGCTCGACGAGCTGGACCACCTCGTCCACCACCTCCGGAGCGAGCGCCTCCTACACCTACTAGTTCACCACGGCGTCCACCTCGCTCCTCACCTCGGTCACGATGTCCGTGCCGAGTGTCACCCAGGGGACGCCGACGATCGGCACGGTCACGCCGAGCTCGATCACGACGGGAGCCAGCGTCTCGCTGAGCGGGACGACCCTCACCTACTCCTTCTCCTCGACCTCGGTGGCCGCCGGGACCGACGTCTCGATCGCGCTCAGCGGACTGACCAACACCACGAACACCGGAGCCTTCGCCTCGCTCGTGACCACCTACAATGGGGCGAGCAGCATCGACAGCGGCACCTCGGAGTCGGTGACTTTTGTCGTGCCCACACCCCAGTCGCTCACCTTCGCGAACACGTGCAGCGTCGGATCGGGGACCTGCACGGCGAATGCCTCGGGGGGCACCGTGATCACCCTCGTCGCCCTGCCCGGTGGCTCCTTCACCACCTCGAGCGTGGTCCTCACGGTCCAGACCAATGCGACAGGCGGCTACCGGGTGCGGGTGAGTTCCTCCGCGCTCACGACCCTCGGCGGCTCGATGCTCGTCCAGGCCTCGACCTCGGGAGCGTCGTCTCGGCCGGTGAACGTCTTCTACGCCAGCGCCTCGCTCAGTGGATCGGGATCCTCAGGGGCGGCGCTCTGCACCCCCTACGGATCGGGCACGCCCTACGTCGGCTACTCGACGAGTTCGGTGACCAGTATCTGGAACGCCACGAACGGCACGGGGGCCGGATCGGACACGGTGACGCTGACCGACGCCGTCCAGGTGACGACGACCCAACCGGCGGGCATCTATACCGGCACCATCTTGTACCTGGTGGAGCCGGCCTTCACCGGGTCCTCGTCGTGCTGAGGTCCCGTCAAGGAGGACCCATCGATGCTTGACGGCAGGACCGAGATGTACGGCTCAGCGTGGGAGAGCAAGCTTCTCCGGTCTCGTCCATCCCCTGCGGTTCAATCGATCGTTGTTCCAGATTGACGGCCGTTGGCTATCCTGCCGAGGTGAAGAGGGGACGTTCAATCGGGAATGTCAAGCCGACCTGGAGCGGCATCGGGGAATGCCGGGATCCGAAGGGTGACCCCAAACCGGTCGTGCGAGGCGAGGAGTAGGAGCAGTCCGGTCAGATGGATAACCCGAACACGACTAACGACCGGCGCCCGCCTCTCTGCCAAGACGGTCCGCCACAGCAAGCCCGCGTTTCGTCAGGAGTACGTCGCCCCGCCCGGTCGACTAACCACATCAGCTAGATATCCTCCAAACGCATCCTCGGCTCGTCGAGCAGCAGCACATCAGGGTCGTGCACGAGCGCGCGCGCCAGGCTGAGGAGCTGCTTCTGGCCGCGGGACAGCACCCGGGTGCGCCGTCGGGCGAGGGGATCCAGTCGGACCAGCGAGATGAGCTCCTCCGCGCGAGCGCGGGACGTTCCGGGAGACATCCCGTACAGCCTCCCGGTCAGCGCCAGCGCCTCGGTGACGGTGAGGTTCGGCCAGGAGCCGAGAACGTCGGGCATCCAGCCGGTGACCCGGCGCACCGCATGCGGCGCGGCGATCGGGTCCAGGCCGTTGATGCGCAAGGATCCGTGATCCGGTACGAGGAGCGTGGCGAGCATGAGCAGCAGGGTCGTCTTGCCGGAGCCGTTGGGTCCGACGAGCGCGGTCACCTCGCCGGCTCGCGCTTCGAAGCTGATGTCGCGCACCGCCTGGACCGCGCCGAACGAGCGGGCCGCGGCGTGGACGACGATTCCGCGCTCTTCGCTCGGCATGGCTCGAAGCTAGCGCATCGCTCGTAACGCGGCGAAACCTTTCGGCGAATGCGCACGACGGCCCCGGCTACACTGGGGCTGTCCTCTGGTGCGAAAGCCGAGCCCGGCACCCGCGCTCCGCTTCACCGTTTAACCACCATGAGCACATCGGCCTCCTTTTCGTTCGAGCTGTACCCGCCGCGCAACGCGGCGGTCGCCGCGCGCATGCCGCAGACGGTCCAGCGCCTCGCGGCGGCCGGTCCGAACTTCATTTCGGTGACCTACGGAGCGGGAGGCTCGTCGCAGAGCGCCTCGCTCGACGTCCTCAAACTGCTGCTCGAGACGACGAGCGTGCCCGCCATGGCCCACCTCACGGCCGTCGGCTCGACGTATGCCGAGGCCGCCCGCGTCGTGCGCGAGTTCCTCGACGCGGGCGTGCGGTCCTTCCTCGCCATCCGCGGCGACGCACCCGACGGCACGGCGGCGGATGCCCCGCGCGGCGACTTCGCGACCGCCGCCGAGCTCGTGCAGCTCATCCACCGCGTGCAGGCCGAGCGCGCCCCCTACCGCGAGGTCGCCCTGCCCGGTTCGCCCGCGGTCGCCCTCGACGCCGACGGCCGCGAGAAGGTCGTCATCGCGGTCGCGGCGTTCCCGAACGGCCATCCCGAGTCGCGCACCATCGACCGCGACATCGACGCCCTGCTCGCGAAGCAGGCGGCGGGCGCGAACCTCGCCATCACGCAGCTCTTCTTCCACGCCGAGGACTACCTCTCCTTCGCCCAGAAGGCGAAGGAGGCCGGCGTCGAGTTCCCGATCCTGCCGGGCATCATGCCGGTGACGAGTCCCGCGCGCCTGAAGCGCATGCTCGAGCTCTCCGGCGAGGACCTGCCCAGCGAGCTCGCCATCGCGCTCGAGGTCGAGCCGACCGACGAGGGCCGCCGCGAGGTCGGCATCGAGTACGCCGCCTCGCTCGCGAGCCGGCTCGTCGCAGGCGGCGCCCCCGGAATCCACCTCTACACCTTCAACCAGGCCGCACCCGCGCTCGACGTGCTCGCGCGCGCCGGCCTCGTCGACTCCGCCACCACTGAAAAGGAACCAGCATGACCGCGACCAACGACTCCGCGTTCCCCGTCGGCACCGTTATCGGCTACCCGCGCATCGGCCGCCGCCGCGAGCTCAAGAAGGCCGTCGAGGCGTTCTGGAAGGGCTCGATCGACGCCGCCGAGCTCGAGGACCAGGCCAAGCGGCTTCGGGCCGCGACGCGCGAGCGCCTCGCCTCGCTCGGCCTGGGCGCGGCTGACAGCGCCATCCCGGAGTCGTTCTCGTATTACGACCAGGTGCTCGACGCTGCCGTCACCGTCGGCGCGGTGCCGACGCGGTTCGCGTCGCTGCAGGATGCCTCCGGCCGCGTCGACCTCGCCGGCTACTTCACCATCGCCCGCGGCGAGGGCGACAAGGCCCCCCTCGAGATGACGAAGTGGTTCGACTCGAACTACCACTACCTCGTGCCCGAGGTCGGCCCCGAGACGGTCTTCCGCCTCGCGAGCGACTACCTCGTGACGCAGTTCGAGGAGGCGAAGGCGGTCGGCTCTCTCACCCGCCCCGTCATCGTCGGCCCCGTCACCTTCCTCGCCCTCGCCAAGCCGTCCGACGACGCGCCTGAGGGGTTCCGCCCGCTGAGCCGCCTCGCCGACCTCGTGCCCGTCTACGCCGAACTGCTGCAGCGTCTCGCCGCGGCCGGCGCCGAGTGGGTGCAGCTCGACGAGCCGGCGCTCGTCAGCGAGTCGCTCGAGGATTCCCGGGCGGACGTGCTCGCCGCCGCGGCGTCGGCCTATAGCGCCGTCGGCGCCCTCGACGGCAGGCCGCAGCTCTTCGTCGCGGCTCCGTATGCGGCACTCGACGACGCGCTTCCCGTGCTTGCAGCGACCCAGGTCGAGGCGATCGGCCTCGACCTGGTGCGCGGTGCGATCCCCACCGGGCTCGATGCGGCAACGGCGGCCGCGCTGCGGGGCAAGACCCTGGTCGGCGGCGTCATCGACGGCCACAACATCTGGCGCGGCGACCTCGACGCGGCGTTCGGCGTGCTCGAGGCGCTGGCAGCGCTGTCGCCGAAGGTCGCGGCAGCCACCTCGACGTCGCTCCTCCACCTGCCGCACGACGTCGAGGACGAGCCGCACCTCGACGCTCGGCTGAAGAGCTGGCTCGCCTTCGCCGACCAGAAGGCGGCCCAGGTGGCCGTGCTCGCGAAGGGCCTTGTCGAGGGCCGGAACGCGATCCAGGCCGACCTCGACGCGGCATCCGCTGCCCTCGTCGACCGCCGGAGCGCGCCGGGCGTGCGCGACGGCGCCGTGCGTGCGCGCCTCGCCGCGCTCACGGAGGCCGACTTCAACCGCGGCGCCTACGAGGCGCGCCTGGCCGCCCAGGAGGCGAAGCTGCACCTGCCGCTGCTGCCGACGACGACGATCGGCTCCTTCCCGCAGACGGGCGACATCCGCAAGGAGCGCGCGCGGTTCCTCAAGGGCGAGATCGGCTGGGACGAGTACCAGCAGGCGATGCGCGAGGAGATCAAGCGCGTCGTCGACCTGCAGGAGGAGATCGGTCTCGACGTGCTGGTGCACGGGGAGCCGGAGCGCAACGACATGGTGCAGTACTTCGCCGAGAACCTCGACGGCTTCGCGGTGACCGAGAACGGCTGGGTGCAGTCCTACGGTTCGCGCGCCACCCGCCCGTCGATTCTCTGGGGCGACGTCTCGCGCCCCAAGCCCATCACCGTCGAGTGGTCGACGTACACCCAGTCCCTCACCGACAAGCCGGTCAAGGGCATGCTCACCGGGCCAGTGACGATCCTCGCCTGGTCGTTCATCCGCGACGACCAGCCGCTCGGCGAGACGGCCCGCCAGGTCGCGCTCGCCCTGCGCGATGAGATCCACGACCTCGAGGCGGCCGGCATCGGCGTCATCCAGGTCGACGAGCCGGCGCTGCGCGAGCTGCTGCCGCTGAAGAAGAGGGACCAGGCCGCCTACCTCGACTGGTCGGTGGGTTCGTTCCGCCTCGCCACCGCGGGCGTCGCGGACGAGACGCAGATCCACACCCACCTCTGCTACTCGGAGTTCGGCGTCATCATCGACGCCATCAGCAACCTCGACGCGGACGTCACCTCGATCGAGGCTGCCCGGTCGCGCATGGAGGTCGTGCACGACATCGAGACGAGCGGCTTCGCGCATGGAGTGGGCCCCGGCGTCTACGACATCCACTCGCCGCGCGTGCCGTCGGTGGCCGAGGTCACCGAACTGCTCGAGAAGGCCGTCGCCCACATCCCGACCCGCCAGGTGTGGGTGAATCCGGACTGCGGTCTCAAGACCCGCGGCTACGACGAGACCGTCGCCTCGCTGCGGAACATCATCGCGGCGACGAAGACCGTGCGCGCGGAGCTCGAGAAGGCCTAGCCGATCGGCTGTGAAGGGGGCGGGATTCCGAGGAATCCCGCCCCCTTCGCGCTGGAGACGACGAGCTACACCGAGCGCAGCACCGCGACGACCTTGCCCAGCACGACCGCCTCGTCGCCGAGGATCGGCTCGAAGGCGGTGTTGCGCGGCAGCAGCCAGGTGTGCCCGTCGCGCTGGCGGAAGACCTTGACGGTCGCTTCGCCGTCGAGCATCGCCGCGACGATCTCACCGTTCTCGGCGGTGTGCTGCTGGCGCACGACGACCCAGTCGCCGTCGCAGATGGCGGCGTCGATCATCGACTCGCCGACGACTTTGAGCATGAAGAGGTCGCCGCCTCCGACGAGCCGGCGGGGCAGCGGGAACACCTCGTCGATCTGCTGATCGGCGGTGATGGGGATGCCGGCGGCGATGCGCCCCACGAGCGGGACGAGCGTCGCGTCGCCGACGGGGATCTTGGAGTCGAAGTCCTCGGATTCCTGCGCGGGAGAGGGGGTGTCGATGAGGATCTCGAGGGCGCGCGGCCGGTTGGGGTCGCGGCGCAGATAACCGCTGAGCTCGAGCTGCTGGAGCTGGTGCGTGACGCTCGAGAGCGAGGCGAGCCCGACGGCGTCGCCGATCTCGCGCATGCTCGGCGGGTAGCCGCGGGCCGCCAGCGACTTCTTGATGACGTCGAGGATGGCGAGCTGTTTGTCGCTGAGGCTTGTGCGACGCCTCGTCTTGGGCTTGGTGTCGGTCACTGCGCTCCCTTACGGACTGAATGTCAGTGGTTCGTGTTTGCATTTTGACAGCAGAAGAAAACTAGCGAAGGAACCGCCGGTTTTCGCGGATGTGTTCGAGTGTGTTGCCGAAACACTCGAAAACATTCGCCTGACACTCAGTATTGCGCAAACCGAGAATCGAAATTATATTCTAGTCTAGGGTTTCCCATCGAATATCCGTTCCGAAGAAAATGACCAACCTGGAGGTAGCACAATGAGCACCATCGCAACAGGTGTGTACGCGCCTGCTCGAGGCGCAATGCCCGGCATGGTCGGTGTCCGCGAGGCGGTCGTGCGCAGCCGCCTGCGTCTGACCCGGCGCGGTCGTGCGGTGGTCGCCGCCGTCATCGTGACCCCCGTCATCGTCACGCTTGCTGTGCTCGGCCTGTCCGGCGGCAACGCGGCGGCGAGCACCGATCCGTCGAACGTCTCGTTCCAGCACGTCACCGTGCAGCAGGGCGAGTCCCTCTGGCAGATCGCCGAGACCATCGCCCCCGACGCCGACCCGCGCGTCGTCATCACCGCCATCGTCGACCTCAACCAGCTCGCGTCGGCGACGGTGTTCGCGGGCGAGAGCCTCGCCGTTCCCACGCAGTACTCGCACTGATCCGCCTTCTACGATTGACGGGTGACGACGCTCGACGACCTCCCTCTTCGAGATGACCTTCGCGGCCTCAAGCCCTACGGGGCGCCGCAGGCTCATCTGCGGGTCGAACTCAATGTCAACGAGAACACCCACGGCGTCCCCGCCGAGGTCCAGGTCGACATCCTGAACCGCCTCCGCGAGGCCGTCGCGAACGCGAACCGCTACCCCGACCGCGAGTTCACCGAACTGCGCGAGGCTCTCGCCGACTTCCTCGGGCACGGTCTCACGCCCGATCAGATCTGGGCGGCCAACGGCTCGAACGAGATCATCCAGCAGATCCTCCAGGCATTCGGCGGACCCGGGCGCGTGCTGTTCTCCTTCGAGCCCACCTATTCGATGTATCCGCTCTACGCCAAGGGCACGGCGACGAACTATGTCGGCGGTCGCCGCGAGGCCGATTTCACGCTCGGGCCCGAGGACGCAGCGGCCCAGGTCGCGGCCGGGCACCCCGACGTCGTCATCCTGTGCTCCCCGAACAACCCGACCGGAACCCCGCTGAGCCTCGACGTCGTCAAGGCTGTCTACGAGGCGACGCGCGGCATCGTCGTCGTCGATGAGGCGTATCAGGAGTTCGCGCCGAAGGATGCCCCAAGCGCCCTCAGCCTGCTGCCGGGCCGCGAGCGGCTCATCGTCTCGCGCACCATGAGCAAGGCGTTCGCCTTCGCCGGGGTGCGACTCGGCTATCTCGCCGCCGACCCCGCCGTCGCCGACGCCCTGCGGCTCGTGCGCCTGCCCTACCACCTCTCTGCTCTGACGCAGGCCGCCGCCCTCGGCGCGCTCGCCCATACCGACCTCATGCTCCAGAACGTCGACGACATCAAGGTGCAGCGCGACCGCATCATCACCACCCTCAAGGGACTCGGCCTCACGGTGCACGCCTCGTGGAGCAACTTCGTCCTCTTCGGCGGACTGGACGACCCGCACGGGCTCTGGAACGCCCTCTACGAGGAGGGCATCATCGTCCGCGAGACGAGCATTCCCGGCCACCTGCGCGTCACCGCCGGGACCCAGGACGAGACGAGCGAATTCCTCAGCGCGGTCGCCCGATACGTCCGGAACCGCGCCGAGGCCGCGAATCCGGCCTCGGTAGGCTAGAGGCATGACAGCACGTCAGGCCTCGATCAGACGCGAGACGGGCGAGTCGAGCGTCGAGTTGAGCCTCGACCTCGACGGCTCCGGCCGCGCCGACATCGACACCTCGGTGCCCTTCTTCGACCACCTGCTCACCGCGTTCGCCAAGCACTCGCTCACCGACCTTGCGGTGCGTGCGAAGGGCGACACCCGTATCGACGTGCACCACACCGTCGAGGACACCGGCATCGTGCTCGGCCAGGCGATCAAGCAGGCGCTCGGCGACAAGAGCGGCATCAGCCGCTTCGGCGACGCGCTCGTCCCGCTCGACGACGCCCTCGCGCAGGCCGTCGTCGACGTCTCGGGCCGTCCCTACCTCGTCCACGAGGGCGAACCGGCCGGCTTCGAGTTCCACCTCATCGGCGGCCACTTCACCGGCTCCCTCGTGCGCCACGTCTTCGAGGCGATCGCGTTCAACGCCGCGCTCACGGTGCATGTGCGCGTCCTCGCCGGGCGCGATCCGCACCACATCGCCGAAGCCGAGTTCAAGGCTTTCGCGCGCGCGTTCCGTCAGGCGAAGGCGCTCGACCCGCTCGTGAGCGGCATTCCGTCGACCAAGGGCGCGCTGTGAGCGCACCGCGCGTCGTCGTCCTCGACTACGGCTCGGGCAACATCCACTCGGCCGCCAAGGCGCTCGAGGCCGCCGGTGCGACGGTCGAGGTGACCCGCGACCGCCGGAAGGCGATGGATGCCGACGGCCTCGTCGTCCCCGGCGTCGGCGCCTTCGAGGCGGTCGTCAGCCGGCTCAAGGCAGTCCGGGGCGACGAGATCATCGACCGTCGCCTCGCGGGCTCCCGCCCGGTGCTGGGCATCTGCGTCGGCATGCAGGTGCTCTTCGAGACCGGCGACGAGCGCGGCGTGAAGTCGGAGGGCCTGGGGGAGTGGCCGGGCGCAGTCGACGAGCTGAAGAGCGACATCCTGCCCCAGATCGGCTGGAACACCGTGAGCGCGCCCGAGGACTCCGTGCTGTTCGACGGCGTGGGCGAGGAGCGCTTCTACTTCGTGCACTCCTTCGCCGTGCAGGACTGGACGCTCGAGACGCCGCCGCCGTACCCGGCGGCGAAGGTGACCTGGGCCGACTACGGCGGCCCATTCGTCGCAGCCGTCGAGAACGGGCCGCTGTCGGCGACGCAGTTCCACCCCGAGAAGTCCGGCCAGGCCGGCATCCGCCTGCTCACGAACTGGGTGAACGCGCTGTGAGCCGGCTCGTGCTGCTGCCCGCGGTCGACGTGGCAGACGGAAAGGCCGTGCGCCTCACGCAGGGCGAGGCCGGCAGCGAGACGAGCTACGGCAGCCCCGTCGACGCGGCCCGCGAATGGGTCGACCAGGGAGCCGAGTGGATCCACCTCGTCGACCTCGACGCCGCGTTCGGCCGGGGCGAGAACCGCTCGATCCTGCGCGACGTGCTGCGCGAGGTGTCCGGCGTGAAGGTCGAGCTGTCCGGAGGGATCCGCGACGACGCGAGCCTCGAGCACGCGCTGGAGATGGGCGCGACCCGCGTCAACCTCGGCACTGCGGCCCTGGAGAACCCCGAGTGGGCCGGTGCGGTGATCGGGCGGTACGGCGAGCAGATCGCCGTCGGGCTCGATGTGCGCGGCACGACGCTCGCCGCCCGCGGCTGGACCAAGGACGGCGGCGATCTCTGGGAGGTGCTGTCGCGCCTGGAAGAGGCGGGGTGCGCGCGCTACGTGGTCACCGACGTGACCAAGGACGGCACGCTCATGGGCCCGAACCTCGACCTGCTCACGCAGCTGACCGAGCGGACGTCCAAGCCCATCGTGGCGTCGGGCGGCATCTCCAGCCTCGACGATCTGCGCGCGCTGCGCGCGCTGGTGCCGGCCGGCGTCGAGGCTGCGATCGTCGGCAAGGCGCTGTACGCCGGGGCGTTCACGCTCGTCGAGGCGCTCGATGTCGCCGGCCGCTGACGGCCTAGAGGCGGAAGCCTCGCGGACCTCGGCGTCGTCGGGCGCCGCCGCAGGCGGGAGGCGCCTGTTCGGCGCTACCGCCGACGCGGATTCCGCGGGCCAGCCCTGGGCGGGCCGCTCCTTCCAGCCGAACCCCGCGGCCGCCGACGACGGCGCAGCCGACCCGGTGCTGCTCGCCGCGCTGACGGCTTTTGCGTCAGGCGCCGACGATCCGGTCGCCATCGTCGAAGCCTTCCGCACCGCCCGCCTGCTCGTCCCGCTCGTCGCGCACGCGGGCGACGTGGGGCACGCGCCGGATGGCCATCTCGTCGACAAGACGCAGGAGCTCGCCATCGTCACCGTCGCCGGCCCCGACGGGCGGCGGGTGCTTCCGGCCTTCAGCTCGGTGGAAGCGATGCGACTCTGGGATCCGAAGGCCCGGCCCGTTCCCGCCGCGGGTCCCCGCATCGCGCTCGCCGCCGCGAGCGAGGGCACGGAGCTCGTCGTCGTCGATCCGGCGAGCCCGCACGAGCACGTACTGCGTCGTCCGGCCGTGCGGGCCCTCGCGACCGGCGCGACCTGGATTCCCGCTGCGGAGAATCCTGCGGTCGCGGCGGCGTTCGCCGAATCCGTCGCCGCCGATCCCGACGCGGTCGCGGTCGCCCTGGAGGGCGCCGACCCCGCCTACCGGTTGCGCGCGGAGGAGCTGCTGGTGCGGCTCACCCTGCGACCTGGCCTCGACCAGGCCGGCCTCGACGCGGCCGTCCGGCGCCTCGGCGCCGCCTGGGCGGCCTCCGCCGCGATCGCCGACGGCGTGGATTCTCTCCGCCTCGCGCTCCGGTAGGTTCGGGCCGTGCCGATCCCGGAGTTCATCGCGAGGCTGTGCGAGAAGATCGACACCGACGAGCTCTGGCCGAGCGCGGTGACCGCGGTGGCGTGCGCTCCTGCCCAGCCATAGCGATGCGACGGCGCGTACGTCGCATCGCGCAGCGACCCGCGCCGCAGCGGCGGCGGCGCGGAAACAAGCTCAGATCACCGAGCCGGTGTACTTCTCGCCGGGACCCTTGCCCGGGGCGTCGGGGAACGGCGAGGCCTCGCGGAACGCGAGCTGCAGCGTGCGCAATCCGTCGCGGATCGGGCGCGCGTGATGGTCGCCGAGGTCGGGCGCGGCGGCCGTCACGAGACCGGCGAGCGCCTCGATGAGTTTGCGCGCCTCCGAGAGGTCGAGCTGCTCGGCCGCGTTCTCGCCCTCGCCGAGCCCCAGGTAGACGGCCGCGGCGCTCATGAGGTGCAGCACGACGGTCTGGATGATCTCGATCGCCGGCACCGCGCCGATGTCCATGACCTGCTCGCCGACTGCATCGAAGGCGTCGATCGCCTCGGCCGAATACCTGTGGACGTACTCGTCGCTCATGACCGATTGACCCGCCTTTGGCCGCCAGCGGCGGCTCTGGTATGATTGGATTTTGGCTCTGCAGCCCAGGTTGCAGAACGAAAGTGGAATCACATCCCACCCGCGTTGACCGCCTTCCAGGTTACCGGGTTGCAACCCTCCGCCGGTTCTCCGGCAGACCGTCCGAGACCACCCAGGCAACGGGGTGCGGCGACAGGGGGTTGGCCGAACGGATGCCGCGCGCGCGGCATCCTGCAAGCGCTGTGCTCCCGCTCTCGTGGCCATTCGGCCGCCGCAGATCGAGCAAGAGGAGCCCCGCATCAGCGATTCCCGTACCAATGACCGTATCCGTGTCCCCGAGGTCCGCCTTATCGGCCCCGGAGGCGAGCAGATCGGCATCGTGAAGACCGAGGTGGCACTGCGCCTGGCGCAGGAGGCCGACCTCGATCTCGTGGAGGTGGCCCCCGAGGCCAAGCCTCCCGTGGTGAAGATCATGGATTACGGCAAGTTCAAGTACGAAGCCGCACAGAAGGCCAAAGAGGCCAGGCGCAACCAGGCGAACACCATCCTCAAAGAGGTGCGGTTCCGCCTCAAGATCGACAAGCACGACTACGAGACGAAGACGCGCAAGGCCGTCGAGTTCCTTCAGAACGGCGACAAGGTCAAGGCGATGATCCAGTTCCGCGGTCGTGAGCAGTCCCGCCCCGAGATGGGCGTGCGTCTGCTCCAGAGATTTGCCGAAGACGTCATCGAGTGGGGTTCCGTGGAATCCACCCCGACCGTCGACGGACGAAACATGGTCATGGTCATCGGCCCGCTGAAGAACAAGGCGGAGGCGAAGGCCGAGGCCAACGCGGCGAAGGCGAAGGCGAAGACCGGAACCCCTCCGCAGAACACCCAGACCCCGACCGAGGCTGAGACCCCGGCGGCAACTGAGCAACCGACAACCGAGAAGGAATAGCAGGATGCCCAAGCAGAAGACCCACTCGGGTGCCAAGAAGCGCTTCAAGGTCACCGGCTCCGGCAAGGTGCAGAAGCAGCAGTCCGGCATGCGCCACAACCTCGAGCTCAAGTCGAGCCGCCGCACCCGCCGCCTCAACGAGGATCAGGTGCTGCCCGCCAACGACGCCAAGAACATCAAGCGGCTGCTCGGCAAGTCGCGCGGCCGCTGAGACAGAGACATAGAGAGACCTGAGGAAGAGAAATGGCACGTGTGAAGAGGGCGGTCAACGCCCAGAAGAAGCGCCGCACCACGCTCGAGCGCGCCGAGGGCTACCGCGGCCAGCGCTCGCGTCTGTACCGCAAGGCGAAGGAGCAGGTCACCCACTCCCTCGTCTATGCCTACCGCGACCGTCGCGCCAAGAAGGGCGAGTTCCGCCGCCTCTGGATCCAGCGCATCAACGCCGCGGCCCGCGCCAACGGCATCACCTACAACCGCTTCATCCAGGGCCTGGCGCTCGCGGGTGTCGAGGTCGACCGCCGCATCCTCTCAGAGCTCGCCATCAACGAGCCGGCGACCTTCGCCTCGCTCGTCGAGACCGCGAAGAAGGCACTGCCGGCCGACGTCAACGCCAAGGCCGCGTAGGTCGCGTTCGGCGAAAGGGCCGCACCGCTTCGGCGGGGCGGCCCTTTTCCGTAGTCTGGTGGCGTGCTCACCAATCCCCGATCACCTCGAATGCGCGCCGTCGCCAAGCTGGCGAAGAAGTCGGCGCGCACCGAAACGGGGCTGTTCCTCCTCGAGGGACCCCAATCGGTCGAGGAGATCCTGAACTACCGGCCCGAGCTCGTCGTCGAGCTCTACGCCACGAAGAGCGCACTCGAGCGGCATCCCGACATCGAGCTCATCGCCGTCGAGGCCGGCGTCGACGTGCGCGTCGCGACCGAGGCGGTGCTCGAGTCGATGTCCGACACGATCACCCCGCAGGGCTTCGTCGGCGTCGCCCGGCAGTTCCCGACCTCGCTCGACGAGGTGTTCGCGGCAGGGCCGAAGCTCGTCGCGGTGCTGCAGCGGGTTCGTGACCCCGGCAATGCCGGCACGATCGTGCGGGCGGCGGATTCCGCGGGCGCCGACGCCGTGATCTTCTCGGACGATTCCGTCGACCTCTACAACCCGAAGGTGGTGCGCTCGACGACGGGATCCCTCTTCCACGTGCCCATCGCCGTCGGTGCAAAGCTCGCCGATATCGTCGCGCGGGCGCACGCGGGCGGGCTCCAGGTGCTGGCCGCCGACGTCAAGGGCGAGGACCTGCTCGCCGCGCGCGCCGCGCTGGCCGCGCCGACGGTGTGGGTGTTCGGCAACGAGGCGCACGGCCTCGAGGGCGACGAACTCGCCCAGGCCGACCGGGTCATCACGATCCCGATCTACGGCAGCGCCGAGTCGATGAACCTCGCGACCGCGGCGAGCGTCTGCCTGTACGAAAGCGCGTTCGCGCAGCGGACCTGATCGCCGCGCCGGTCCTCGCCCGGCGATCCGCCATACCCGCCGCCGGATCGCCGGGGCTGAGCGGGTGCACCTGTCACCGCTCTCTAGACTTGGTGCTTGTGTCAGAGAACCCCGCGCTGAGCGAAGAATCCGTCGCCGCAGCCGTCGCGGCGGCCCTTGCGGCCATTGCGGGCGCGGCGGATTCCGCGGCCGTCAAGGCCGTCCGCGCCGAGCATCTCGGCGAGCACTCGGCGCTCGCGCTCCTCAATGCGCAGCTGCGCAGCGTGCCGAACGAGCAGAAGGCCCTGTTCGGCAAGCTCGTCGGCGGCGCCCGCGCCCAGGTCAACGAGGCGTTCGCCGCGAAGGACGCTGACATCGCCGCCGCCGAGATGGCGCGGCGCCTCGAGTCGGAGGCCGTCGACGTCACCGCCATCGCGGTGCCGGGGCGCTCGGGCAGCAGGCATCCGCTCTCGCTCATTCAGGAGCGCGTCTCGGACGTGTTCGTCGGCATGGGCTGGGAGGTCGCCGAGGGCCCCGAGCTCGAGAGCGAGTGGTACAACTTCGACGCCCTCAACTTCGATGCCGACCACCCGGCGCGCGCCATGCAGGACACTTTCTTCGTCGAGCCGCTGAGTTCGCATCTCGTGCTGCGCACGCACACCAGCCCGGTGCAGGTGCGCTCGCTGCTGGAGCGCGACCTGCCCGTCTACGTGGTGTGCCCCGGGCGGGTGTACCGCACCGACGAGCTCGATGCCACGCACCTGCCCGTCTTCAGCCAGATCGAGGGCCTCGCCGTCGACAAGGGCCTCACCATGGCCCACCTGCGCGGCACGCTGGAGCACTTCGCCCGCGTGATGTTCGGGGATGACGCGCGCATCCGCCTGCGCCCCAACTACTTCCCCTTCACGGAGCCCTCCGCCGAACTCGACATCTGGCACCCCGCCGCCAAGGGCGGCCCGCGCTGGATCGAATGGGGCGGCTGCGGGATGGTCAACGCCAACGTGCTGCGCGCGGCGGGCATCGACCCCGAGGTCTACCAGGGCTTCGCGTTCGGCATGGGGCTGGAGCGCACCCTGCAGTTCCGCAACGACCTCGGCGACATGCGCGATTTCCTCGAGGGCGACATCCGCTTCTCGCAGGCCTTCGGGATGGTGGTGTGATGCGCGTCCCGCTGTCCTGGCTCGCGGAGTACGTCGACCTCCCCGTCGACGTCTCGCCCGAGGCCGTCCACGCCGCCCTCGTCACGGTCGGGCTGGAGGAGGAGGACATCCACCGCTTCGAGGTGACCGGTCCGGTCGTCGTCGGCCAGGTCGTCGAGTTCGTCGAGGAGCCGCAGTCGAACGGCAAGACCATCCGCTGGTGCCAGGTCGACGTCGGAGAGGCGAATGGGGGAGTGCGGGGCATCGTCTGCGGCGCGCTCAACTTCGTCGCGGGCGACCAGGTCGTCGTGACCCTGCCCGGTGCGGTGCTGCCGGGGCCGTTCCCGATCGCCGCGCGCGTCACCTACGGCCACGTCAGCGACGGCATGATCGCGAGTGCCCGCGAGCTCGGGCTCAGCGACGAGCACGAGGGCATCCTGCGGCTCGCCGCGCTCGGCCTCGAGGCGGAGGTCGGCGCCGACGCGATCTCACTGCTCGGCCTCGACGACGCCGCCGTCGAGGTCAACGTGACCCCCGATCGCGGCTACGCCTTGTCCATCCGCGGCATCGCCCGCGAGTACGCGCACGCCACCGGCAGCGTGTTCCGCGACCCGGCCGAAGGCCCCGCCGCCGACGCCGCAGCCGCCGGGGCGAGCGGATTCCCGGTGACCATCGCCGACGCCGCCCCGCTGCGCGGCAACATCGGCTCGACCGTCTTCGTCGCGCGCGCGGTTGCGGGGGTCGACCCCTCGCGCCCCACCCCGCCGTGGATGATCGCTCGGCTCAAACTCGCCGGCATCCGCTCGATCTCGCTCGTCGTCGACATCACGAACTACGTCATGCTCGAACTCGGCCAGCCCATCCACGGCTACGACCTCGACACGATCGCCGGCGGCATCACCGTCCGTCGTGCGAAGCCCGGTGAGACGCTCACGACCCTCGACGGGGTGCTGCGCGCCCTCGACCCCGAGGACCTCGTCATCGCCGACGACTCCGGCGCCATCGGTCTCGCCGGCGTCATGGGCGCCCTCGCGACCGAGATCACGAGCGCGACGACCCGCGTGCTCGTCGAGTCCGCGAACTTCGACCCCGTGTCGATCGCGCGCACCGCGCGTCGTCACAAGCTGTCGAGCGAGGCGTCCCGCCGCTATGAGCGCGGTGTCGACCCGCAGGTCGCCGCCGCCGCGGCCGCGCGCGCCGTTCAGCTGCTCGAGCAGCTCGCAGGCGCCCACGCGACCGGTCTCGGCGCGAGGATCCACCAGGCGCAGCCCGCGTCCGCGATCGCCCTGCCCACCGGATACGTGAGCGGACTCATCGGCGTCGCGTACACCGATGCCGAGGTCGAATCGACCCTCGCCGAGATCGGCGGCGAGATCGAGAAGACCGCGACCGGATTGCTCGTCACCCCGCCCTCGTGGCGCCCGGACCTGCACACCGCAGCCGACCTGGCCGAGGAGGTCGCCCGCATCACCGGCTACGACCGCATCCCGACCGTGCTGCCCAGCGCCCCGGCCGGCCGGGGCCTGACGAGGCAGCAGCTGCTGCGGCGCCAGGTCGCGCAGGTGCTCGCCGCATCCGGCCTCACCGAGGTGCTCGCCTACCCGTTCTCGACCGCGGCGCAGATCGAGCTGTTCGGCTCGGCGACCGCGCCGACCGTGCCCGCCGTGAAGCTCGCCAACGCCCTCGACCAGACCGCCGCCTACCTGCGCGTCTCGCTGCTGCCCGGCCTCATCGAGCAGGCGAAGCGCAACCTCTCGCGCGGTCTCGTCGACCTCGCGCTCTACGAGATCGGTCAGGTGTTCCGCCCCGAGCCCGCCACCCAGTACGGCTCCGCCGTGCTGCCCCTCGGCACCGCGCGGCCATCCGAGAGCACCCTCGAGGCCCTGAATCGCGGCATCCCGCCGCAGCCGCGGCTCGTCGCCGGCCTCTTCCTCGGGGCCGCCGAGCCGAAGGCGCCGGGCCGGGCAGCGATCCCAGCGGGCCTCGCCGACGCGCTCGCCGCGGTGCGGTCGCTCGGCCTTGCGGTCGCCCTCGAGCTCGATGTCGCCCAGTGGCGGCATCGCACGCTCCACCCCGGCCGCACCGCGGGGGTGTTCGCCGTCGTCGACGGTGTGAGGCACCGCATCGGCTTCGCCGGCGAGCTGCTGCCGCACGTCGCGGCAGAGCTCGGCCTGCCCGAGCGCGTTGCCGTGTTCGAGGTCGAGCTCGACCGGCTCATCGCCCTCGCGCCCGAGCACCTCGCCATTCCCGCCATCGACGCGTTTCCCGCGGCAACGCAGGATCTCTCGCTCGTCGTGCCGGTCGCGGTGCCGGCCGGCGAGGTGCGCACGGCCGTCATCGAGGGCGCCGGCGCGCTGCTCGAAGACATCCGCCTCGTCGACGACTACCGGGGTCAGGGCGTGCCGGGCGGATCGAAGAGCCTCACCTTCGCGCTGCGCTTCCGCGCCAGCGACCGCACGCTCACGGCCGCGGAGGCGTCCGCGGCCAAGCTCGACGGCGCGGCGCGCGCCCGAGAACTGCTCGGCGCTGTCGTCCGCGAATAGCGATGGAGCGGGCAGCGACGGTCCGGGGACCGTCGCCCGCGCCGCGGCGGCGAGAGCCGCGAGGCCCTGTAGTAGGGTCGATCCGTGACCATCTCGCGTTCGACGGCCCAGCGGTTCGCCCGCCGTGTGCTCCGCCGACGCCTCGCCGAGCGAACCCTGGCGACGCGCGCCTGACCGTTCCACGGTCCGCTGCGCCCGTCGCCGTGACAGCAGAATCCGTGTTCGCTCAGTCCCTAAGGTGGGAATCATGACTTTCTCGGTCGCCGTCGCCGGCGCTTCCGGGTACGCGGGCGGCGAGGTGCTGCGCCTCCTCGCCGAGCATCCCGATTTCGAGGTGCGCACCGTCACCGCGTCCTCGAACGCGGGCCGACCGCTTGTCGAGCTGCAGCCGCAGCTGCGCTCGCTGGCGCACCTCACCCTCGTCGAGACAACGCTGGAGAACCTCGCCGGCCACGACGTCGTGTTCCTCGCGCTGCCGCACGGGGCGTCCGGCGCTCTCACCGACGAACTGCCCGATGAGGTCCTCGTGATCGACTGCGGCGCGGACCACCGCCTCGTCGACCCCGACGCGTGGGCGAAGTTCTACGGCGGCGCGTTCCATGAGCCGTGGGCGTACGGTGTGCCCGAGCTGCCCACCGCCACCGGCAAGCTGCGCGACGCCCTCCTGGGAGCGAGGAAGATCGCGGCCCCCGGCTGCAACGCCTCCGCGGTGAGCCTCGCGATCGCACCCGGCATCCATGCCGGCCTCGTCGACGAGCAGGACATCGTCGCCGTGCTCGCCGTCGGCCCGTCCGGAGCCGGCCGCACCCTCAAGGCCCAGTACCTGGCGAGCGAGATCCTCGGCAGTGCCAACCCGTACGCCGTCGGCGGCACGCACCGCCACATCCCCGAGATCCAGCAGAACCTCAGGGCCGCCGGCGCGACCGCTCCGACCGTGTCGTTCACGCCCGTTCTCGTGCCCATGGCCCGTGGAATCCTCGCCACCGTCACCGCGAAGCTGCTGCCGGGCGTGGACCACCCGGCGGTGCGGGATGCCTGGGAACGGGCCTACGCCGGCGAGGCCTTCGTCCAGGTGCTGCCCGAGGGCCAGTGGCCGCGCACGGCCGACGTGCTCGGCGCGAACACCGCGCTCATCGGCGTCACCGTCGACGAGGCCGCGGGCCGCGTCGTCGCGGTCATCGCCGTCGACAACCTCGTCAAGGGCACCGCGGGTGCCGCCATCCAGTCCGCGAACATCGCCCTCGGCCTTCCCGAGGGTCGCGGCCTCACCGTGAATGGAGTCGCGCCGTGAGCGTCACCGCAGCGCAAGGGTTCGCCGCCGCCGGCGTGCGGGCCGGCATCAAGGCCTCGGGCAACCCCGATCTCGCCCTCGTCTACAACCTCGGGCCGTCGAAGGCGGCGGCGGCCGTGTTCACGAGCAACCGCTGCCAGGCCAATCCGGTGCTGTGGAGCCGCGAGGCGATCAAGGACGGCGTCATCGAGGCCGTCGTCCTCAACTCGGGCGGTGCCAACTGCTACACCGGCGCTGCGGGATTCCAGACCACGCACGCCACCGCGGAGAAGGTCGGCGAGGCGCTCGGCATCTCGGCGGGCGATGTCATCGTGTGCTCGACCGGGCTCATCGGCGACCAGCTGCCGCGCGCGACGCTGCTCGACGGCGTCGTGCTCGCCGCCGCCGCGCTCGCGACGACGCCCGAGGCGGGCGAGGACGCCGCGAGCGCCATCATCACGACCGACACCCATGCCAAGCAGGCCGTGTTCCGCGGCGACGCCGGGTGGACGATCGGGGGCATGGCCAAGGGCGCGGGAATGCTCGCGCCGGGGCTCGCGACGATGCTCGTCGTCGTCACCACCGACGCCGACCTCGCGGCATCCGATCTCGACGCAGCGCTGCGCCGCGCCACCGCGGTCACCTTCGACCGCCTCGACTCCGACGGCTGCATGTCGACGAACGACACCGTCGCCCTGCTCGCCTCGGGCGCGTCCGGCATCGCGCCCGAGACCGCCGAGTTCACCGTCGGCCTCACCGCGGTGTGCCGCGACCTCGCCCTGCAGCTGCAGTCGGACGCGGAGGGCGCGAGCCACGACATCGACATCGCCGTCGTCGAGGCCGCCACCGAGGAGGACGCCGTCGAGGTCGCCCGCGCCGTCTCGCGCTCGAACCTCTTCAAGGCGGCGATCTTCGGAAACGATCCGAACTGGGGCCGCGTGCTCGCGGCCGTCGGCACGACGACGGCCGCGTTCGACCCGTACGGCATCGATGTCGCCTTCAACGGAGTGCAGCTCTGCAAGGCCGGCGAGCCGTTCGAGAGCCGCGATCTCGTCGACCTCTCGCCCCGGCGGGTGGAGGTGCTCATCAACCTCCACGCCGGCAGCCGGAGCGCGACGATCTGGACGAACGACCTCACGCACGACTACGTGCACGAGAACTCCGCGTACGCGAGCTAGGCGCCTGCTGTGAGCGACAACCTCGAGACGGAGCCCGAACTGCCCGTCGACCAGGCCGCCATCTCCGCCTCCGACAAGACCGCGATCCTCATCGAATCGCTGCCGTGGCTGAGCCGCTACCGCGACCAGATCGTCGTCGTGAAGTTCGGTGGCAACGCGATGGTGAGCGAGGAGCTGCGGCGGGCGTTCGCCGCCGACATGGTCTACCTCAACTACGTCGGCATCCGGCCGGTCGTCGTGCACGGCGGCGGCCCGCAGATCAGCGCGGCGCTCGACCGGCTCGGCATCGCGAGCGAGTTCCGCGGCGGCTACCGGGTCACGACGCCCGAGGCGATGAACGTCGTGCGGATGGTGCTCACCGGCCAGATCAGCCGCGAGCTCGTCGGCAGCATCAACGCCTACGCGCCGCTCGCGCTCGGCATTTCCGGCGAGGACGCCGGGCTCTTCGAGGGCAGGCGCCGTGGCGCGGTCGTCGACGGCGAGGAGGTCGACCTCGGCCTGGTCGGCGACGTCGTGAAGGTGAATCCCGCGGTCATCACGGCGCAGCTCGACGCCGGGCGCATCCCGGTCATCTCCTCGGTCGCACCCGATGCCGAGACCTCCGGCCAGAGCCTCAATGTCAACGCGGATGCCGCCGCGGCCGCCGTGGCGGTGGCGCTCGGGGCGGCCAAGCTCATCGTCCTCACCGACGTCGCGGGCCTCTACCGCGACTGGCCGAATCGCGACTCGCTCGTCTCGTCGATCACGGCCGACGAGCTGCGCGCGCTGCTGCCGAGCCTGGAATCGGGGATGATCCCCAAGATGACGGCCTGCCTCGACGCCGTCGACGGCGGCGTGCCGACCGCGGCGATCATCGACGGGCGGGTGCCGCACTCGATCCTGCTCGAGATCTTCACCAGCGAAGGAATCGGAACAGAGGTGACGGGGTGACCGAGACGAGCGCGGCTGCGGCCGACTGGCGCGAGGCGTATGCGAGCAACCTCATGAAGACGTTCTCGCAGCCCCCGCTGCTGCTCACGCGCGGTGAAGGCTCCTGGGTGTGGGATTCCGACGGCAACCGCTACCTCGACTTCCTCGCCGGCATCGCCGTGAACTCCCTCGGGCACGCCCATCCGGCCCTCGTCAAGGCGGTCAGCGAGCAGATCGCCACCCTCGCCCACGTCTCCAACCTCTTCGCGAGCGCCCCGCAGCTCGCGCTCGCGGAGCGTCTGCTGCGACTCGCCGGCGCGGGGCCTGGCGGCCGCGTCTTCTTCGCGAACTCGGGCACCGAGGCGAACGAGGCCGCATTCAAGTTGGCCCGGCGCAATCAGAGCGCGACGCGCACCCGCATCCTCTCGCTCCTGGGCGCCTTCCACGGGCGCACGATGGGCGCCCTCGCCCTCACCGGCAAGGCGTACCTGCGCGAGCCCTTCGAGCCGATGGTGCCCGGCGTCGAGTTCATCGACTCCACGCTCGAGGCGCTGGAGGCGAATATCGACGACACCGTCGCCGCGCTCTTCGTCGAGCCGATCAAGGGCGAAGCGGGCGTCGTCGCACTCCCCGAGGGATTCCTCGAGCGCGCCCGCGCGCTGACCAGCGCCCACGGCGCCCTGCTCATCGTCGATGAGGTGCAGACCGGCGCCGGCCGCACGGGGGACTGGTTCGCCTTCCAGAAGACCGGCATCGCGCCCGATGCGATCACGGTGGCGAAGGGCATCGGCGGCGGTGTGCCGATCGGCGCGCTCATCACCTTCGGCGCGGCATCCGAGCTGCTCGAGCGCGGCCACCACGGCACGACCTTCGGTGGCAATCCGCTGGCGACGGCGGCGTCGAACGCGGTGCTCGCCACGATCGAGGCCGACGACCTCGTCGGCAACGCCCGGCGCCGCGGCGAGCAGCTGCGCGCCGCTATCGCGACCATCGGCTCGCCGCTCGTCACCGGGGTGCGCGGCGCCGGGCTGCTGCTCGGCGTCGCCCTGACGCAGCCGGTCGCCGACGCGATCGTTGCCGCAGCCCTCGAGCACGGCCTCATCGTCAACGCCCCCAACGAGGACACCATCCGACTTGCGCCGCCTCTCATCATCGGCGACGACGAGGTGGCGGAGTTCACGACGCGGTTCGCGGCCGCGCTCGCCGACGTCGAAGCGGTGGCTGCCTGAGGAATCCGGCCTCCCTACCGGGACGTCGGGCGCCGGACGACGCAATTTCTGACGGAATCTCCGTCGTCGGCCACCGATACCCTGAATCAATGACCCGACACTTCCTGCGCGACGACGATGTGACGCCCGCCGAGCAGGCCGAGATCCTCGACCTCGCGCTCGCGATGAAGCGCGACCGCTTCGCGCTGCGGCCGCTGGAAGGCCCGCAGACGGTCGCCGTCATCTTCGACAAGACCTCGACGCGCACCCGGGTGAGCTTCGCGACGGGTATCGCCGATCTCGGCGGCATCCCGCTCATCATCAACCCCGGCGAGAGCCAGCTCGGCGGCAAGGAGTCCATCGCCGACACTGCCCGCGTCCTCGAGCGCATGGTCGCGGCGATCGTCTGGCGCACGTTCGCGCAGTCCGGCCTCGAAGAGCTCGCCGAGGGCACCCGCGTGCCCGTCGTCAACGCGCTCAGCGACGACTTCCACCCCTGCCAGCTCCTCGCCGACCTGCTCACCGTGCGCGAGCACAAGGGCGACCTCGCCGGCCTCACCCTCGCCTATGTCGGCGACGGGGCGAACAACATGGCCAACTCGTACCTGCTCGCCGGGGCCACCGCCGGGATGCACGTGCGCATCGCCGCGCCCGAGGACTTCCAGCCCGACCCGGAGATCGTGCGGGCCGCGGCCGAGCGCGCGGCCACGACGGGCGGCTCGGTCGCTGTCGTGTCGGACCCGCGCGTGGCGGCATCCGGCGCCGACGTCATCACGACGGACACCTGGGTGTCGATGGGCATGGAGGCGGAGAAGGCCGCTCGCGTCGCCGCCTTCGCCGGCTACACGGTCGACGACGACCTCATGGCGCTCGCCGACGAGCACGCGGTCTTCCTCCACTGCCTGCCGGCGTACCGCGGCTACGAGGTCGCCGCCTCCGTGATCGACAGCCCGCAGAGCCTCGTCTGGGACGAGGCGGAGAACCGCCTGCACGCCCAGAAGGCCCTGCTCGCCTGGCTGCTGGGCTGATCTCATGGCTGCGCCGGTCCCTGCCCGGCGCGGGTCCGCCGTGCGTCGCCACTGCCGGGAGCGCGCGCACTCACGGTTGGATAGCCGAGCCTCAATAGGATGAACGGGATGAGCGAGCAGCACAACCGCGCGGGCGAAGCCGGCGCCCTCTGGGGCGGCCGCTTCGCAGGCGGCCCCGCGCCCGAGCTCGTCCGACTCAGCAGGTCCACGCACTTCGACTGGGTGCTCGCCCCCTACGACATCGCCGGCTCGAAGGCGCACGCGAAGGCGCTCGAGAAGGCCGGATACCTCACCGCCGACGAGCTCGAGGCGATGACCGCCGCACTCGACGCTCTCGCGGGCAGGGTCACCGACGGGTCCTTCAGCCCCGAGGAATCCGATGAGGACGTGCACTCCGCCCTCGAGCGCGGCCTCATCGAACTCGCCGGCGCCGAGCTCGGCGGCAAACTGCGCGCCGGCCGCAGCCGCAACGACCAGATCGCGACGCTGATCCGGCTCTACCTCAAAGACCACGCCGCGCAGATCGGCGCACTGCTCGTCGACCTCGTCGATGCGATCGTCGCGCAGGCCGAGCGGCACGAGGGCGCCATCATGCCCGGCCGCACCCACCTGCAGCACGCCCAGCCGGTGCTGCTCGCGCACCACTTGCTCGCGCACGCCTGGGCGTTCGGCCGCGACCTCGAGCGCCTCGGCAACTGGCGCACCGGCCTCCGGTACTCTCCGTACGGCTCCGGTGCGCTCGCCGGCAGCACCCTCGGCCTCGACGCCGAGCTCATCGCCCACGAACTGGGCTTCGCGGAGCTCGAGCCCAACTCGATCGACGCCACCGCCGCGCGCGACCAGGTCGCCGAGTTCGCCTACATCGCGGCGCAGATCGGCATCAACCTGTCGCGCTTCGCCGAGGAGATCATCCTCTGGAACACCCGCGAGTTCGGATTCGTCACCCTCAGCGACAGCTACTCGACGGGCTCGTCGATCATGCCGCAGAAGAAGAACCCCGACATCGCCGAGCTTGCGCGCGGCAAGGCCGGTCGTCTCATCGGCAACCTCACCGGCCTGCTCGCGACGCTCAAGGGCCTGCCGCTGGCGTACAACCGCGACCTGCAGGAGGACAAGGAGCCCGTCTTCGACTCGGTCGACACCCTCGAGGTGCTGCTGCCCGCCTTCACCGGCATGGTCGCGACGCTGAAGTTTCACACGGACCGGATGCGCGCACTCGCGCCCGAGGGCTACTCGCTCGCGACCGATGTCGCCGAGTGGCTGGTGAAGCAGCACGTCCCCTTCCGCGACGCCCACGAGATCACCGGCAGCCTGGTCTCCTACGCCGAGCAGCGCGGGCTCGCGCTCGACGAGGTCTCCGACGAGGCCCTCGCCGAGATCTCGCCGTTCCTCAGCCCCGCCGTGCGCCAGGTGCTCACGGTCGAAGGATCCGTCGCGGCTCGCGACGGTCACGCGGGAACCGCCCCCGCCGGTGTCGCCCGCCAGATCGCGGACATCGCCGACTGGGTGCGGTACCTCTCGTCCCGCCTCGCCGCCTAGACCGCTACCCCCCAGGGAATCCGATGAGCTACTCGACCAACGACCCGAACCGCAAGAAGGCCGCCCCCAACTGGGTGCTCTGGCTCATCATCGGCGGTGCCGTCGTCATCATCGGCGGTGCCATCATCTGGGGCGCCGCTAACCACATCCGGTGGTTCTAGACCGCGGATTCCTCGCCCGGCCGGCACTCGAGGTGGCGCCGGATCTGCTCGGGGCGCTGCTGCACCACGACTCTCCCGATGGCGAGGTGGTGCTGCGCCTCACTGAGGTCGAGGCGTACCACGGCGAGGCCGACCCCGGTTCGCACGCCTTCCGGGGTCGCACCGCCCGCAACGCGGTGATGTTCGGGCCGGCCGGGCAGCTCTACGCCTATTTCACCTACGGGATGCACACCTGCGCCAACATCGTCTGCGGTGCAGAGGGTGCGGCGACGGCGGTGCTTCTGCGGGCAGCCGAGGTCGTCGCAGGCGTCGAGCTCGCCCGCCGCCGCCGGGGCGCGCAGGTGGCCGACCGCGATCTGGCCCGGGGGCCTGCACGGCTGACCGTGGCGGCGGGCATTCGCCTCGCCGACACCGGCGCCGACCTGCTCGCGCCTCCCTTCCTGCTCGAGTCCGCGACGGCGCGCCCGCCCGTCGCGAGCGGTCCGCGCGTCGGCGTCGCAGGCGATGGCGGCAGCGAGGCGTACCCCTGGCGGTTCTGGATTCCGGGAGAGCCCACGGTGTCGGCCTACAGAGCCCACGCGCCACGTCGCAAGACCGGTCTTTGAGTCTGCCGCGGCATTTGGGCTGCCGCCTTTCGTCGGCCGAGGTGATCGATCCACCGGATCGATCACCTGAGTCGGCCGCGCGCCCACGCCGGCCGCGCTCAGTAGGCTTGAGGGCGTGCCTACGCCCGCAAGCCCCGCTGCGCAGCGCAACGATGGCTCCTTCGACGACATCTGGGACGAGATCGTCTGGCGCGGGCTCGTGCACGTCTCGACCGACGAGGCAGAGCTCAAAGCGCTGCTCGCGGGCGGGCCGATCACCTACTACTGCGGATTCGACCCCACGGCGCCCAGCCTCCATCTCGGGAACCTCGTGCAACTGCTCCTGCTGCGCCGACTGCAGCTCGCCGGGCATCGGCCGCTCGGGCTCGTCGGCGGCTCGACGGGTCTCATCGGCGACCCCCGCCCGACCGCCGAGCGCACCCTCAACGACAAGGCGACCGTCGCCGAGTGGGTCGGCTACCTCGAGGCCCAGGTGCGCAAGTTCCTCGCCTTCGACGGCGAGAACGCGGCTCGGATCGTCAACAACCTCGATTGGACGGCGCCGCTTTCCGCCATCGACTTCCTCCGCGATGTCGGCAAGCACTACCGGGTCGGCACGATGCTCAAGAAGGACGCCGTCGCGGCGCGCCTCAACTCCGAGGCGGGCATCTCGTACACCGAGTTCAGCTATCAGATCCTGCAGGGGCTCGACTTCCTCGAGCTGTACCGGCACTACGGCTGCATCCTGCAGACCGGCGGCAGCGACCAGTGGGGCAACCTCACCAGCGGCACCGACCTCATCCACCGCGTCGAGGGGGTGAGCGCCCACGCCATCGGCACTCCGCTCATCACGAACTCCGACGGCACGAAGTTCGGCAAGTCCGAGGGCAACGCCGTCTGGCTCGACGCGCGCCTCACGAGCCCCTACGCCTTCTACCAGTTCTGGCTCAACACCGACGACGCCGATGTCGTAGCGCGCCTCAAGATCTTCACGTTCCTCACCCGCGCCGAGATCGAGCGGCTCGAGGCGGCGGTGTCCGCCGCGCCGTTCAGGCGCGAGGCGCAGCGGGTGCTCGCCTACGAGGTGACCGCGCTCGTGCACGGGGTGGCGGCCACGGAGGCCGCGATCGCGGCCTCGCATGCGCTCTTCGGCAACGGCGACCTCGCCGCCCTCGACGCCGAGACCCTGGAGTCGGCGCTGCGGGAACTGCCGACGGCATCGGCGGGCGCGGATTCCGCCGTCGCGCAGCTGCTCGTCGACACCGGCCTCACGACCTCGCTGTCGGAGTCGCGCCGCGCCATCCAGCAGGGCGGCGTGTACGTCAACAACGCCAAGATCGAGGACGAGTCGGCGACCATCGGCTCGCACCTGATCGGCGGTCGTCTCGCGGTGCTGCGCCGCGGCAAGCGCACCCTCGCGGGCGTCGTGGCGGAGCAGCGGTGAGCGGCTCCGGCGGCGCCCGCCCGCCACGCCGCGGCGGAAAGCCGAGCGGTTCCGGAGCCGGGCGCGGCGGCTCGGGCTCAGGTTCGGACCGAGGCGGTTCCGGCGCTGGACGCGGCGGCGCAGGTTCCGGTCGCTCCGGCGGAGCCGGACGCTCGAGAGCGACCGGACGCCCGCGCCGGGACGGCGACGCGCCGGCCTGGAAGCGCGACGGCGACACGCCGGCGTGGCAGAAGAAGGACGACGAGCGGCCCAAGCGCAACGGCGATCGACCCGCCTGGAAGAAGGACGGCGCCGCGCCGAAGCGTGACGGAGAGAGACCGCGCCGCGAGGGCGACAAGCCCGCCTGGAAGCGCGACGGCACGCCCGGCGAGCGCAGCGCCCGCCCGCGGCGAGACGACGGCAAGCCGGGCCTCTGGACGCGCGACGGCAAGCCCTCGCGCGGCAACGGCCGAGGCCGCGACGAGCGCCCGGTACGCCCGCCGCTCACGGAGGAGGAGCGGCTCGCCCGCGAGCTGCGCCCGGTGCGCTCCCGCCACGACGATCCCGAGATCCCCAACGATGTCACCGCGAAGCAGCTCGACCCGGGTGCCCGCGGCGAGCTCCGCACCCTCGCCAAGGACAACGCCGAGGAGGTCGCCAAGCACCTCGTCATGGCGTCCCGGCTCATCGAGGACGATCCAGAGCTCGCACACCGGCACGCGCTGAGCGCCGCGCGGCGCGGCGGGCGCATCGCGGTCGTGCGCGAGACCCTCGCCATCACGGCGTATGCGACCGGCGACTTCGCTCTCGCGCTGCGCGAGCTGCGCACCTACCGCCGCATCTCGGGCCGCGACGACCAGATCGCACTGATGGTGGACTCCGAGCGCGGCGTCGGCCGGCCGGAGCGGGCCCTCGAGCTCGGCCGCAGCGTCGACCGCACGACACTGAGTCCCGACGTGCAGGCATCCCTCGCCATCGCGATGTCGGGCGCCCGTCTCGACCTGGGACAGACGGAGCTCGCCCTCACCGAGCTCGAGATCCCGCAGCTCGACCCGGACGTCGCCTACGCCTACAGCCCCGAGCTGTTCCGCGCCTACGGCGATGTGCTCGAAGACCTCGGCCGCGCCGCCGAAGCCGCCCAGTGGCACGAGCGCGCGGACGCCGCCGCCGACGCGCTCGCCGAGCACGCCCATGTCGACGAGTCCGAGACGGTCGACGTCATCGAAGAGTTCGACGAGGACCCCGACGATCTCGCCCCCGACGACGCGCCGGACCCGGCGGTCGGCACCGACACCGACGACGATGCCGCGACTGAGGGCTGAGCGCCGTCTCGCGCCGCTCGACGGCGTCGACCTCGTGCTCGCGGACCTCGACGGCGTCGTCTACCGCGGGGCAGGGGCCGTGCGGTACGCCGTCGACGCCCTCAATGCGGCGCAGGACTCCGGCATCCGCGTCGGCTACGTGACCAACAACGCCTCGCGCACCGACGCCTCGGTGGCCGAGCACCTGCGCACGCTCGGACTGCGCACGGCTCCCGAGGATGTCGTGACGAGCCCGCAGGCTGCGGTGCGCCTGCTCGCCGAGCACGTCCGCGCCGGCAGCCGCGTGCTCGTCACCGGGGGAGAAGGGCTCAGCCACGAGGTCGCGAAGGCCGGATTCCTCCCCGTTGCGTCCGCCGACGAGCGCCCCGCAGCCGTCATCCAGGGCTTCGCCCCGCACCTCGGCTGGAAGGACCTCGCCGAGGCGGCGTTCGCACTCGCCGATCCAGATGTGGTCTGGGTCGCGACGAACATGGACTGGACCATTCCCGTCGAGCGCGGCATCGCGCCCGGCAATGGCACCCTCGTGTCGGCGGTGCACACCGCGGTCGGGCGACTCCCGCTCGTGGCGGGCAAGCCCGAGCGGGCGATCTTCGACGCCGCCGTGGCCCGGTTCGGCGCGCGGAAGGCGCTCATGGTCGGCGACCGCCTCGACACCGACATCCTCGGCGCCAACCGGGCGGGGATCGCCAGCGCCCTCGTCCTCACCGGAATCGACCGGGCGAAGCAGCTTCTCGCGGCGAAGCCGGACGAGCGTCCGACCTACATCCTCGACGACCTGCGCGGGCTGAGAGCGCCCTACCCGCCGACCGAGGCGAAGGGCGACGTGACCGGTGTCGGCGAGGCGAAGGTGCGCATCGCCGGCGCCCGGGTCGAGATCGTGAAGGGCGTCGGCACCGATCTGCTCCGCGCCGCGTGCGCGGCGATCTGGGCATCCGGCACGCCGATCTACGCGCTCGAGGTGCCGGAGAGCCTCTACACCTGAGCCAGCGACAGCAGCTCCCGGGCGTGCTCGAGCCCGGTCGCCGAGTCCGGCAGGCCCGAGAGCAGCCGTGCCATCTCGGCGACCCGCGCCTCGCCGTCGAGCCGGATCACGCTCGAGGCGGTGACAGCGCCGTCCGACCCCTTGACCACGGTGAGGTGGTTCGTGGCGAACGCCGCAACCTGGGCGAGGTGGGTGACGACGATGACCTGCGCGGATTCCGCGAGCCGGGCCAGCCGCCGGCCGATCTCGATCGCTGCTGCGCCGCCCACGCCCGCGTCGATCTCGTCGAACACAAAAGTGGGCACGGGGTCGGATGCCGCGAGCACGACCTCGATGGCGAGCATGACGCGGCTGAGCTCACCGCCTGAGGCCCCGCGGCCGAGCGGGCGCGGCTCGCTGCCCGGGTGGGGCCGCAGCAGGATCTGCGCCGTGTCGGCGCCGTGCTCGGCGAGCTCGGCACGGGGCTCGACCGCGACGACGACGCGGGCGTCGGGCATGGCGAGGGCGGCGATCTCGCCGGTGACGGCCTCCGCGAACAGGCCGGCGGCCTCGGCGCGGCGGCGGGTGAGGTCGGCGGCGCGCTCGCGCGCGGCGGCGGCGTCGGCGGCGACCTGCTGCTCGAGCAGCGCGATCCGGTCGGAATCCCCGTCGATCTCGAGCAGGCGATCGCTGCCCGAGGACAGCAACGCGAGCACGTCCTCGAGCGTCGGCCCGTACTTGCGCGTCAGGGCCGTCAGCGTCGCCCGCCGCTCGTGGACGAGCTCGAGATCGTGCGCGCCGTCGGCGTCGAGGCCGGCGAGGTACGACGAAACGTCGCCGGCGAGGTCGCGCAGCAGATAGCCGGCTTCGGCCGCCCGCTCGGCGAGTGCGGTGAGGGCAGGGTCGTGGCGGCCGCCACGCTCGAGGGCGCGGCGGGCGGCATCCGCGAGCGAGAGGGCGTCGGGCGCGTCGGACTCCGCCGACAGCGCCTCGTGCGCCTCGGCGGCGGCCGAGCGCAGGCCTTCGAGGTTCGTCAGCCGTTCGGCGCGCTCGGCGAGCTCGGCGTCCTCGCCCGCGATCGGCGCGACGGCCTCGATCTCGGCGAGGGAGGCGCGCAGCTCATCGGCCTCGCGCGTTCGCCGATCGCGTTCGACGAGGAGCGTCTCGAGCTCGGCCGTACCGGCGCGCCACCGTGCATACACCTCGCCGTACCCGGCCAGCGCCGCCGCGAACTCGGCGCCCGCGAACCGGTCCAGCGCCTCGCGCTGCGCCGTGGCCGACCGCAGCCGGAGCTGATCGGACTGCCCGTGCACGACCACCAGCGCCTCGCCGAGCTCGGCGAGCACCGCAGCGGGGGCGCCGCGCCCGCCGGCCGAGGCGCGCGAGCGGCCCTCCGCCGAGACCGAGCGGGCGAGCACGAGCTCGCCGAATCCCGTTCCGTCGATGGCGTCGAGCACTCCGCCTGCCTCGGCGACGCGATCCGCCACCGTGCCCGCCGCGGGGACGACCCAGCGCCCCTCGACTGAGGCCGCCGCCGCGCCCGCGCGCACCGCACCCGCGTCGGAGCGCTCGCCGAGGAGCAATCCCAGCGCCGTCACGACCATCGTCTTGCCCGCACCCGTCTCGCCGGTGACCGCCGTGAAGCCGGGGCCGAGCGGCAGCACCGCGTCGGCAATGACGCCGAGGTCGCGGATGACGAGCTCGTCGATCACCCCGCGCGTGGTCACGAGGCGACCGCTCACGGCGTGCCGCGCCAGCCGGCGACGGGCAGGTCGAACTTGCGCACCAGGCGGTCGGTGAACTCGCGCTGGTGGAGACGGGCGAGGCGCACCGGCTGGTCGGACGCGGTGGCGACGACGCGGTCGCCGGGCAGCAGGGCGACCGAGCGGCGCCCGTCGCACCACAGGATGCCGCCGGAGGTGGTGCGCTCGAGGATCTCGACGGCGACGTGGGTCTCCGGGGTGAGCACGAGGGGGCGGGCGAACAGCGCGTGCGCGGACAGCGGCGTGACGAGCAGCACGTGGAGCGTCGGCCAGACCACCGGGCCCCCGGCGGAGAACGAGTAGGCAGTCGACCCGGTCGGGGTCGAGATGACGATGCCGTCGCAGCCGAACGTGGACAGCGGTCGCTTGTTGACCTCGAGTGCGACCTCGAGCATGCGCTCGCGGCTCGCCTTCTCGACGCTCGCGTCGTTGAGGGCCCAGCCGTCCCACACCACTTCGCCGTCGCGTTTGACGCGCACCTCGATCGTCATGCGCTCCTCGACGGTGTAGTCGCCGTCGACGGCGCGGGCGACGGCGACGGCGAGGTCGTCGCGTTCGAGCTCGGCGAGGAATCCGACGTGGCCGAGGTTGACGCCGAGCAGGGGCGCGTCGGTGCCGCGCACCAGTTCGGCGGCGCGCAGGATGGTGCCGTCGCCGCCGAGGACGATGACGAGGTCGAGGGCGGCCGCGGCGACGTCGGTGCCGAGGGTCTTGACCCCGGCGAAGGACGGGTCGGCCGCGATGAGCCGGGTGCGGTCCTCCGCCTCGAGCACGGGCGTGACCCCGGCGGCGTGCATCTCGCGGAGCACCTTCTTCGCCGCCTCGAGCGCGTCGGGCCGCGGCGCATGCACGACGACGAGGATGAAGCGCTCGGACATGCTCGTCACCCTCCAGCGATGGACGCGATCGTGTCCAACCATTCTGTCGGATGCGTGCCCGCACTCGCGGTCAGGTGGGCGAGGAACTCGCGATTGCCGTGCGTGCCGACGAGGGGGCTCGGGATGAGGCCGGCGACGCGCAGTCCCAGGTCGTGGCCGGCCCAGAGCACGTTCGCCACGGCGTCGGCGCGCAAGCCTCCGTCCCGCACGATGCCCTCGCGCACGCCCTGGCGGCCGACCTCGAACTGCGGCTTGACGAGCAGCACGAAGTCGGAGCCGGGCGCCGCGGATTCCACGAGCGCGCTCAGCACCTGCGTCAGCGAGATGAACGACAGGTCGGCCGCGACGAGATCGGGGCGCTCGGGCGACTTCGCGAGGTGGGCGAGCTGCGCGGGGGTCAGCGCGCGCAGGTTGACGCCCTCGATGTTCACCACGCGCGGGTCGAGCCGTAGCGGGTTCGCGAGCTGGCCGTGGCCGACGTCGATGGCGAGGACACGGCGCGCCCCGCGCTCGAGAAGCACCTGGGTGAAGCCCCCGGTCGAGGCGCCCGCGTCGAGCGCGAGGCGGCCGGTCGCGCCGATCCCGAAGGCGTCGAGCGCCGCGATGAGCTTGTGCGCGCCGCGGCTCACGTAGTGGTCGAGCTCGGCGACGCGGACGTCCGCCGATTCGTCGACCGGGGCGGATGCCTTGAGCACGGTCCGGCCGTCGACGGACACGCGGCCCTCGCCGATGAGCCGGGTCGCCCGGGTGCGCGAGGGCACCAGGCCGCGCGCCACGAGGGCGGCGTCGAGCCGCTGCGGCACTAACGCGCCGCCCGGTCGGTAGCGCCTGAGGCCCGATCGGCAGCGCCCGCGGCCCGATCGGCGGCGTCCAACGCCTCGCGCAGCTCGTCGTGCAACAGCGCATAGGCGCTCGCGCGCTCCTCGATCGGCTGCGCCTCGATGAGCTGCAGCCGATCGAGGAATCCTGCGTCCTCGATGCCCGAACCCGACGTCATGCCCAAACGGTAACGCAACCGTCACATGCGAGGCAGCGCGTCGTCGTGGCGAGTCAGTCCCTCGGGTTAGCATGGAGTTCCGTGGTGAGTGATTCTTCCGGCGGCATGACCAAGCACATTTTCGTGACTGGCGGTGTCGTCTCCTCCCTCGGGAAGGGCCTCACGGCCGCCTCCCTCGGCAACCTGCTGACGAGCCGCGGCGTGCACGTCGTCATGCAGAAGCTCGACCCGTACCTCAATGTCGATCCGGGCACGATGAACCCGTTCCAGCACGGCGAGGTGTTCGTCACCGACGACGGAGCCGAGACCGATCTCGATATCGGCCACTACGAGCGCTTCCTCGACGTCAACCTGTCGCAGGCGGCCAACGTCACGACCGGCCAGATCTACTCCCAGGTCATCGCCAAGGAGCGCCGGGGCGAGTACCTCGGCGACACCGTGCAGGTCATCCCGCACATCTCCGACGAGATCAAGCGCCGTATGCGCCTGCAGGCCACGGCGACGCCGCGCCCCGACGTCATCATCACCGAGGTCGGCGGCACCGTCGGCGACATCGAGTCGCAGCCGTTCATCGAGGCGGCCCGGCAGATCCGCCACGAGCTCGGCCGCGGCAACTGCTTCTTCGTCCACGTCTCGCTCGTGCCGTTCATGAACGCGTCCGGCGAGCAGAAGACCAAGCCCACCCAGCACTCGGTGGCAGCGCTGCGTTCGATGGGCATCCAGCCCGATGCGCTCGTGCTGCGCTCCGACCGGCCGGTCTCGGACGCCAACAAGAAGAAGATCGCCCTGATGTGCGACGTCGACGAGGACGCCGTCGTCAACGCGATCGACGTGCCGTCGATCTACGACATCCCGGGGATGCTGCACGAGCAGGGCCTCGACGACTACATCGTGCGTCAGCTCGGTCTCACCGCGTCCGAGCCCGACCGCGCCGGCTGGGACGAACTGCTCAAGGTCGTGCACGAGCCCAAGAGCGAGATCACTATCGCCCTCGTCGGCAAGTACATCGACCTGCCGGACGCCTACCTCTCGGTGAGCGAGGCGCTCAAGGCCGGCGGCTTCTACCACCACGTCAAGGTCAACCTCAAATGGGTGGCCTCCGACACCTGCGAGACGCCGGACGGTGCGGCGAAGGCCCTCGGCGGGGTGCACGGCATCTGCGTGCCCGGCGGATTCGGCATCCGGGGCATCGAGGGCAAGCTCGGCGCACTGCGCTTCGCCCGCGAGAACAGGCTGCCGGCCCTCGGCCTCTGCCTCGGCCTGCAGTGCATGGTCATCGAGTACGCGCGCAACCAGGCGTCGCTGCCGGGGGCCTCATCGAGCGAGTTCGACCCCGAGACCGTCTACCCCGTCATCGCCACGATGGCCGAGCAGGTCGACATCCTCGCTGCCGGCGACATGGGCGGCACGATGCGCCTCGGCCTCTACGCCGCGAAGCTCGCGCCCGGCTCGATCGTCGAGGGGCTGTACGGTGCGAGCGAGGCGTTCGAGCGCCACCGACACCGCTACGAGGTCAACAACCGGTACCGCGAGCAGATCGCCGAGGCCGGCCTGTGGTTCTCGGGCACCTCGCCCGACGGCCACCTCGTCGAATACGTCGAGCTGCCGCGCGACATTCACCCGTTCTACGTCGGCACCCAGGCGCACCCCGAACTGCGCTCCCGCCCGAACCGGGCGCACCCGCTGTTCCGCGGACTCGTCGGGGCCGCGATCGAGCGCGCCGAGGCGCAGGCACTGTTCCCCGTCGAGGCGGATGCGGACGAACCCGCGCCGATCTCGGCGCCCGTCGAGATCATCGCCTGAGCATGGCCGACGCACTGCTCGCGGATGAGCCGGAAGAGCACGCCATCCTCGATCGCGAGGTCATCTTCGAGGGTCACATCCTCGGCGTGGTGCGCGAGCGGTTCCACTACCTCGGCCGCGAGCTGCAGCGCGAGTTCGTCGAGCACCCCGGTGCGGTCGCCGTCCTCGCCCTCGACGAACACGAGCGGGTGCTTGTCATCAAGCAGTACCGCCACCCGGTGCGCTACCGCGAATGGGAGATTCCGGCGGGATTGCTCGACTTCGCCGGCGAGTCGGCGTTCGCCGCCGCCCAGCGCGAGCTCGCCGAGGAGGCGGATCTCGTCGCCACGGACTGGCACCTGCTCGGCGAGTTCCTGACGACCCCTGGCGGCAGCAACGAGGCCATCCGCATCTACCTCGCCCGCGGGCTCTCGGCGACGCCCGAGCCCTTCCCCCGCGAGGACGAGGAGGCCGACATGGAGCGCCGCTGGGTGGGTCTCGACGAACTCGTCGACGGCGTGCTCGCGCGGCGCCTGCAGAACCCGTCGCTCGTCGGCGGCGTGCTCGCAGCCGCCGCGTCGCGCGCCCGGGACTGGGTCAACCTGGGCTCGCCCGAGGAGCCGTGGACGCGGCATCCCCGACTCGACTTCTGATGCCCGGCGCGCCCGAATCGCCGCTCGGGCGGTCGCCGGATCGCGACGTCGAGCAGTACCTGAGGCACCTCGCCCTCGAACGCTCGCTCGCGCGCAACACGGTCATCGCCTACCGGCGCGACCTCGGCGCGTACACGGCGTGGCTCGCCGCGCGCGGCATCGCGTCGGTGCGGGACGCCGATCGGATGGTGCTCGACGAGTACGCCGGGCACCTCGCGGCCCGCTTCAGCGCGACATCCACCGCCCGCATGCTCTCGAGTGTGCGCTCACTGCACCGCTGGCTGCTGCTCGAGGAGCGCGTCGAGACGGATGCGGCGCGCGCGCTCGTCGCGCCGAAGCGCCCGCAGCGGCTCCCCAAGGCGCTGACCCAGGCGCAGGTGACGGCGCTGCTCGACGCGGTCTCCGGCGACGATGCGGTGCAGCTGCGCGATCGCGCCCTGCTCGAGCTGCTCTACGCCACCGGCGCGCGGGTGTCGGAGGCCGTCGGCCTCAACGTCGACGACGTCATCGATCGGGAGATCATCCGGCTCACCGGCAAGGGCGACAAGCAGCGCATCGTGCCGCTGGGCTCGTACGCGCGCGAGGCGCTCGACGCCTACCTCGTCCGGGTGCGGCCGGGATTGTCCGTGCGCGGCATCGCGACCCCTGCGCTCTTCCTCGGGCAGCAGGGCAGGCGGGTGTCGCGCCAGAACGCCTGGCTCATCATCCGGCGTGCGGCGGAGCGCGCGGGCCTCACCGTCGAGATCTCGCCTCATACGCTTCGCCATTCGTTCGCGACCCACCTGCTCGAGGGCGGCGCCGATGTGCGCGTCGTGCAGGAGCTCCTCGGCCACGCCTCGGTGGCGACGACGCAGATCTACACGCACCTGACAGTCGACTCGCTGCGGGATGCCTATACGCTGGCCCACCCGCGGGCGCGGTGAGCGCCGTGGTGCGTCGAGGACCGGCAGCGCGCGGTCGGGCTGAGATTCGGCCGACACGCCGCGATATCGCCCGCGACGCGCCGCAATGCCGCTGACGTTCAGCCCGAATTCGTTGCGGGATGCCTCCGTGCCGGCCCATCCGCGCGCCGACCGGGGTGTCCGCCTGCGCGTTCCCGCGCCGCCAGGATCGCGCCGGCCGGGCTCGCGGCGAGCGGCAGCATCGGCAGGATGACCGCCTGGTAGGCGTGGTAGATGTCGGGCTTGCCCTCCCAGATCGTCGTCGACGGCACGTTCGTCGGGTCGAGCTGGTGGATCCACGAGCCGAA
>NZ_DAIEII010000046.1:0-99904 GCF_027352875.1 Gryllotalpicola sp. | reverse complement strand
GGCGTGAGAAACTTGCACCTGCGAGATGCCTTCCTTCTCGGGTCAATAGGTTCATCAACAAACCCTATTTTCCCTGATGAGAAAGGCATTCTCCGCTTAACGCGCCGCCCTCAACTCAACGTCCATCGGTGGATTCAGGCTAAGCCCCGCATCAGCATCGGCACCTTCGGCAGTATCGGATTCCACGATCTCGGCGCAGGCCGCGTGGAGGCGCGCACCCGCTACCGCGATTGGGACGGCGCTCTCCGGCTGCTGCAAGCCACCGCCTCGACTGAGGCGCGGGCGGAAAAGGCGCTGAAATCGAAGCTCGCGCAGCGCGCCCTGTTCCAGCCCACGTTCACGGCGCTCACGCCCGACAGCACCTTCGCCGAGCTCGCGGACTACTGGCTGGACGACCTTGACCTGGAAGGACGACTCTCGACGGGCACGAGGCAGCTCTACGAGCGCAACATGCGCGTCCTGGTGCTCCCGGCCTTCGGGAAGCTGACGCTGCGCGAGATCGGGGTGGCGCGCTGCGACTTCTCCTCAAGCAGCTCGCCCAGCGCTCCTACAGCCGCGTCAAGCAGGCGCGCGTCGTGCTGCGGCTCGCCTTCGCCCTCGCCGTCCGCCACGAGGTGCTGCCGCGCAACCCCGTCGATCACGTCGCGCGCCTGCACCGCCCTGCATCGACCCCAGACGCGCTCACGCCCGCCTCCGTGGACGCGATCCGTGCGGCGGTGCGGCAGTGGGAGACAGGACTGATCGAGGCCGGGCGGCAGCCCGACAGGCAGCTCGGCCAGCTCATCGAGGTCATGCTCGGCACCTCCGCCCGCATCGGCGAGGCCCTGGCGCTGCGCCGCTGCGACGTAGATGTCACGAGCGACCCGCCGACCCTCCGCATCGCCGGCACCGTCGTCTACCGCAGGGGAGAGGGCACCGTGCGGCAGGACCACCCCAAGACCGCGCGCTCGCGCCGTACCGTCGCCCTGCCCTCGTTCACCGCGGAGGCGGTACGGCAGCGCCTTACGGTCATGACCGCACGCGACCCGGAGGCTCTGCTGTTCGCCTCTCGGAACGGCACGCCGCTCACGACGCACAACGTGCGCCGGCAGCTCCGCCACGTCATGCAGCTCGCCGGAATCGAGGGCGTCACCCCGCACGCGTTCCGCCGAACTGCTGCGACCGCAGTCCACGAGAGGGTCGGCACCCAGCTGGCCGCAGAGCTGCTCGGGCACACCGACGAGCGCATCACCGTGCAGCACTACATCCGACGCGACGAGCGCGTCAACGCCGTCACCGCCAAGGCACTCGACGACGCCTTCGGCACTGGTGGCGACAGCGAACCGCGAACCGCCCAGGAGAGGTAGAGCCGATGCGATCCGATCCCGGCTCGGCGAGCACGCGCTGAGGGCTACGCTCTGGCACCAGGGAATCGGATGGGATGTTTCGCGGCAGATGCCGCGCCCTGCGGCGAAGTCGCGTACCGAACCCTAAGCCGGGTTTGGGTTGCCGCCGCTACCATTGGGACATGGTCGACAACGTGCTTCTCGCGCAGGTGATGAAGCTCGACGCGGACACGCGGCTCGAGCTACGTGATGCCATCGAGGCGTCCGTGGCTAGCGACCACCTCACCCCGGAGCTGACGGCTCTGCTGGCTGAGCGGGTGGCCGAGGACGAGGCCGCCGATCACGACGGCTACGTCTCGCTCGACGACGACGAGCGCGAGGTCCGCGCCGCCCGCCGTACTGCGTGAACTTCTTAGTTCGCCTCAGCCCGAACGCACGGCGCGACCGGGATCGCATCGTCGCCTACTACGACGACCCCGAGCGGCTGCAGGGCGACCGCTTCCTCGACGACTTCTACCGCACCGCCCGGCTGCTTGAGAAGCATCCAGGTATCGGTCGCATCGTCGGCGGCGACGTGCGGCGCTGGCACTTGGGGATCTTCCCGCATCAGCTCTGGTACCGGGTGAACCCCGACACGACGACCGTGCGGGTCATCGCCGTCGTCGCCGACGCCCAGGACCACCGGCCTTTCGCCGACCGACTCGCCTGACCCCAAAACCCGGCCTGGCTAAGCCATAGCCCGACGCTCCGCGCTCAGCTCATCAGGCCCCACGACAGTACCGCCTGACCTGCCGATACAGCACCGAATTCCACGTTCCCGCGAAGCCCTCCGCGCCCCCGATCAGGCCCACCCCATTTCCCCTCCACACTTCTGGCACTCTGGTTCGAAACGAGCCAGAAAAAAAGACCCTCGCCGGCCCTAGTGCCAGACGTGTGCACCTCCGTCGCCCTTCACTCGACGATGAGAAGCAAAGGTCGCCCACAGCTCGTGGAAGACGTCCGTTCGCTCCAGAGGTGTGAAACGTGTTGGCGTGATCTGCAAAACGGAACCAATCTCGCTTATCCGGACATTACAAAGTGACAGCACGTCAGTATGATGTGCCGCCTAGTGAGGTGAAGAGCCAGTGGGCGGCCGAGCCTGCTAACCGGATCTCGCGCGTTTAAGGGTTGGGAATTCGATGAGTCGACCAAAGGCGCGGCGCAGAGCAGGCGCCGCCATGGGATCAAAGGCGCGCCGTTCGCCGGCCCGCCGCCTTGTTGCTGCGGCAGCACTCGGAGCCGGACTTGCGTTGGCAGTCGCGACTCCTATGGCGGCTAACGCAGCCGGACATACCTGCAGTTCGAACAACATCTGCTTCTACAACAACTCGGACTGGCTTGCCGATCCGCCTGATGGTACCGGTGTCGTGAACCCGTGGTCTGCGGTGGCTGGTAATTACCCGAACCTTAATGACAGCAGGGTCAGCCCGCACACCTACAACAACCCAGATGTATGCAACAACGTCTACGCGTTCTATTTCCTGTGCAATGAGAACGGCACGATCAGTTCGGTGAAGAACACATCGTCCACGCGGAGGCTTCGCCTCTTCAATGACGCGAATTACTCGGGTGGGTTCCAGACGCTGAACAGTCTGATCTGGGTTTCGATCGTGGCCCACAACGACCAGATCAGTTCCTTCTGCTGGAACGACGGCACGGCGGGAGTAAGCGCATGTTCCTTCTAAGTACTCGCGTCAAGACGCTAGGCGCCGTCATAGCTGCGGGAGCCGCAGGTTTCGGTATCACGGCAGCGGTCATCACTGCCGCATCCGCCCAAGCTGCCAATCCTGTAGTCCCTGCAAATACGGTGACCGCAGCCCCCTCATCGGCATCTCCAAAGGCCGTCCCTGAACTGCCCATTGGTCCGGTCACGACGGTTACCAACGGGAAGGACATCTCGCTGCCGGTCGACGCCTACAAGGCGAGCCCCTCGGATCAGAACCTCGTGCTTCGCGCCGAATACCAGGAGATGAAGTCGTGCGTGGCTCGTTACGGACTCGCCTTCGATGCCCCGGCCGCGGCGTGGACGGTCCCCGCGATAAATCACGACTACGACCGGTTGTTCGGCCTGATCGACATCACGGATGCGCGCAAGTACGGCTATCACACTGGCGAAGAGTTGCTCCCCGATGGCGAGTCCAAGCAGTCGTCGACAGGCATGGCCGATCCCGCCGAATCCGCACCCAACTACTTAGCAGTGGCGATGGGGGACCCTTCGGTTCCCGAGGTGAATGGCTTAGCGGTACCCAGCGGTGGATGCATCGGCGAGGCGAGGTCCAAGCTCAATGATGACTTGTCTGCAGAGACGCTCTACGAGGACGCCGTGAACTACGGCCTTGCACAATCCGACGCAGATAGCCGCGTGATTGCCGCGTTCGGCAAGTGGAGCAAGTGCATGACGGATGCAGGCTTCTCCTATGCCACCCCGGTGGATGCCATCAATGACCCCGAATGGTCAACGACGACTCCGTCCGCGGTCGAAATGGAGGTCGCGATCGCAGACGTCGAGTGCAAGACGACGACCAACCTCACCGGGTTGCGAGTGGCGGTCGCAGCTGCCTGGCAAAGCCAATACATCAAAGCTCACGCGGCGCAGTTCGCAGCGATGACGGCGAATGTTGGGCAGCAAGACGCTCAAGCCAAGGCAATCCTCGGAGAGTAGGGATGTTGTTCCACCTAAGCGGATGCGAATAGCGCTGTGGCCTCCGAGATTTCGGGGGCCACAGCCTCGTGGAGACCTTCCAGGTGCGCTGCGGCAAGCGAGGTACCTGGTTGGATGAGTGGCCCCGTGAGCACGGACTCAGATTTCTAGGAGCCGTCCTAGTGTCGCAAACGAATACCCGCAATCTTGTTGCTCACTCAGGATCCGTCGTCTGTCAGTGTCTGGTCATCGGCCCAACTCAGAATGTCGCCCGGTTGACATTCGAGCACCCGGCAGATCGCGTCGAGCGTGGTGAAACGCAACGCGCGCGCACGTCCGTTCTTGAGTACAGCGACGTTAGTGGGAGTGATCCCGATCGCACTTGCGAAATCCCCCACCGACATGCTGCGCTCAACGAGGAGGCGATCAATGTGGATGCGAATGGCCACTCAAACCACCTCGTCGAGCTCAACGTGCATAGCGACCGCACGACGCAGGAGCGACCGCATCACTAGGAGCACGAGCACGATGGTCGCGCCCACCAGCACGCCGGCCTCGACGAGCAGGAACAGCTGTGGCGGCCCGGGGATGAAGAAAAGCGCCATCACTACAAGCAGCGTCGCGACGACCACGGCACCAACGATCACGTCGACCAGTCGCAAGGCAGACGGGTGGAAAATCCGGTCGGCGCGGATGTAGCCGACGAGCACGCCCGTGACGACGAGCAGGACCTCGATGCAACCCCCGAAGCCCATAGCGACCAAGACGAGTGGGCCTTGCGTAGGCGCCAGAACAGGAAGGAACTCCGCCAGCGCTTCGGCGCTCTGGGCAGCGCCGATCTCGCCGACCGCAACCAAGACTGCGAGCACGCCGAGCGCGGTCCAGGTGAGCCAAGTGATGACGCCCGACGGGCGTGTTGATGAAACCATCTAATGATTATCGACCGGTATCTATCGAAAAACAACCGGTTTCTGTGTCGTGAATCTTGAGGGCGAGCAATGGTTGGTATGCACCCATCGCCGCAACGCTTATGGGTGACGAAACCCTATTGACTTCAGCCGCCCTGGACCATCGATCAACCGTCCCATCTTTTTGCCATCCGAAACGATCAAAGAGATGGGGAGATGACGGTATCGAACGGGGTACAGTCGCATCGCGGGCGCAACCGCGTTTCCCGCGCTACGACTAGGAACTCCTAGGCAAGCCGAGCCAATCCGAGGCATACCCGAAGGTCAAAATCAGGCCCTTGGGTCGTGGGTTCAAGTCCCACCCGCCCTACCAAGTCGGTCTTATTCATGCCGGATGAGACAAAGCGCGATTCAGTCGGTCAACGGATCGGGAGTACTCGCACTCGGATGTCTCGGTCGGTGATGACCGCGATCGAGCCTGCGGCGAGGTCGGCTTCGAGCTGGCCGAGGTTGCTCAGCAGGGTGCCGCGATCTGCTCCGCGGCGCGCCGGCTGTCGATCCTGAGCAGGATGACCGAAGGTGCGGCCTGGCCGGTCTCGGCGAGGAGCGTTCCGGAATCGGTGTCCGCCGAGACGACCAGAAAAGTGGGGAGACGACCCGAGCGACGCGGTAGGGTGCTCGCGCGGACGCAACCGCGCTTCCCGCGCTACGACGAGGAACTGACGATCAGGATGAAGCCGGCGGGAGCGAGCGACACGGGCGAGACAGGTTCGCCTCGCCCTCGACTCCGCCGCGTCAACGGTGCTAGGCGCTTCAGTCGAGCGTTGAGAGTGCTGGGACCTGGTCTGGTCACGGGCGCTGCGGATGACGATCCGTCTGGGATTGCGACGTATTCGCAGGCCGGTGCGCAATTCGGCTTCGCCACTTTGTGGACGATGCCCCTCACGTTCCCGCTGATGGTCGCGGTCCAGGAGGCGTGCATGCGGATGGGCGCGGTCACGGGGCAGGGGCTGGCGGCCATTGTGCGTCAGCGCTACCCGAGATGGGTGCTCTATCCGGTCGTGTTCCTGGTGGTTGCCGCGAACACCTTCAACATCGGCTCAGACATCGGCGCGATGGCGGCGAGCACCCAGCTCCTGGCCCCGTCTCTCCCGTTGCCGCTGTTCGCGGTGGGATTCTCCGTCGTCATCGTCGTCCTGGAAGTCTTCGTGGCCTACCGGGTCTATATCCGGATTCTGAAGTGGTTGGCGGTCACTCTCTTCGCCTACCTCGTCACTGCGTTTCTCGTCACCGTCCCCTGGGGTACGGCTCTGAGGTCGACGGTCCTTCCCGATATCCAGGTCAACTCGAGCTTCCTGTACATAGTGGTGGCCATCTTCGGCACGACGATCTCGCCCTACCTGTTCTTCTGGCAGACGAGCAACACGGTCGAGGATGAGATCGCCGAAAAACGTCAGGGTTCCGAAGGTGTAGCCCCGAAGATCAGCAAGGGCTACCTCTTCCGGCTCCGCGTCGATACCGTGCTGGGGATGTTCTTCTCGAATCTGGTGGCCTGGTTCATCATCCTCGTCGGCGCGGTGGTGCTTAACAGCGCAGGCGTCACGAACATCGTCAGCGCGGCAGACGCGGCAAAGGCCCTTCGGCCTCTCGTGCACAGCTTCCCGAACTCCGGATACCTTGCGCAGGTGATCTTCGCCACCGGCGTGATCGGAATCGGTCTGATGAGCATCCCGGTTCTGGCCGGGTCCTCGGCATATGCCATCAGCGAGACCTTCAAGGCCCGTGAAGGGTTGTCGGTCCGATTCCGGAAGGCGCCGACGTTCTACCTGGTGATCGTGGTGGGCACCCTGGTCGGACTGGCGCTCAACTTCGTCGGCCTCGATCCCGTCAAGGCGCTCGTTCTCACTGCGGTGTTCAATGGAATCGTCGCCGTTCCTCTTATCTTCATCATCGTGCGCCTGTCATCGCGGCGTGACGTCATGGGGAGCTATCGCAGTCGCTTCTGGTCGAAGCTGGGTCTCTGGGCGGCTTTCGCCGTCATGGGACTGGCGGCCATCTCACTGCTCGCGTCCCTCCTGTGAGGGCGTTGGGGGACGCGAGACGGCGTGAACTGATCGAGTTGCCGGCGCAGGACGAGCACTCGGTAGAGGTGCTCGCCGGATGTCGGGGATGGCGGTGATCGACGTGCGACCGCGGATCGAGTTCGACGCCGGCCACTTCGTTGGCGCGGTGTCGATGCCGTTGGACGAACTGCGGGAACAGCGCGCCGGGACCCCGGCGTCTGGTGCGGCGGTTTATCGTGGAGCCGAGTTCTGCCGGATGGCACGGGCGGCGGCAGCCTTCCTCCGCGAGTGCGGCGTGGACGCCGCTGCAATGGCCGAGGGCATAGTCGAGTGGCGAGCAGCAGGAGAGTATGACCTTGATGACATCGCCTGACGCCGACGCTCTCGCCCGGGCCATCGCGGCGGACGAAGATCTCCGGCGGCGGGTTCAACGTCGCACGTTGGCGATCGTCGTGATCAGTCAGGTGCTTGGCGGTGCCGGCTTGGCTGCGGGCGTGACCGTCGGTGCCTTGCTGGCCAAGCAGATGCTCGGCTCAGACAGTCTCGCCGGCATGCCGACAGCTCTATTCACGCTCGGTTCGGCACTGGCGGCATTCCTCGTGGGGCGATTCAGCCAACGGTGGGGCCGCCGGGTCGGTCTCGGTCTCGGCTTTGCGGCCGGCGGTCTGGGCGCGATCGGCGTCGTTGTCGCTGCGGCCGCCGGAAACGTGGTCCTGCTGTTCGGCGCCCTGTTCATCTACGGGGCTGGGACAGCCACAAATCTGCAGGCGCGCTACGCCGGCACGGACTTGGCGCTGCCCGCCCAGCGCGGCACCGCGATCAGCGTCGCGATGGTTTCGACCACGCTCGGTGCGGTCGCCGGCCCGAACCTGGTCGATCCGCTCGGCGGGCTCGCGCAGTCCTTCGGGCTCCCCGCTCTTGCCGGTCCGTTCCTGCTCGCCGGTGCTGCTTATCTCGCTGCCGGAATCGTGCTCCTGCTGCTGCTTCGACCCGACCCTCTGATCGTCGCCCGACAGATCGAATCGCGGGCCGTTTACGACCAGCCGGAGGCGCCGAAAACGGCGACTCCGGCCGGGGCGCCCGTCTACGTCGGCGCGACGGTGATGGTTCTGACGCAGATCGCGATGGTGGCGATCATGACCATGACTCCGGTGCACATGCGTGCTGAGCATTTCGGAATAGCCGCGGTCGGCCTGGTGATCGGCATCCACATCGGTGCGATGTACCTGCCATCGCTGATCACGGGCATCGTGGTCGACAAGTTCGGACGCGCCCCGATGGCGATCGCTTCCGGTGCCACGCTGCTGCTCGCGGGAATCGTCGCTGCACTCGCCCCCGCCGACTCGCTCGGTGTGCTCATCCTCGCTCTGGCGCTGCTGGGCCTGGGGTGGAACTTCGGATTCATCGCCGGCACCGCCCTCATAGTCGATTCGACCACCCCGGCTAATCGGGCCAGGACCCAGGGCACGATCGATGTGCTCATAGCCCTGGCCGGCGCTGGTGGCGGCGCCGCTTCCGGAATGGTGATGGCCGCGACCGACTACAGCACCCTCTCTCTGGGTGGCGGCGTTCTCGCCCTGCTCCTGATCCCGGTCTTGATCATCGCCCGCCGCAGTTCGCGTCGCCGCGACAGCGAGTCCTTGGCCCATTCTTAGCGGAAACGGGCGAGGCTGGTGCCGTGGTTTCCTCTCGCCAGGCTCTCGTCCGGGTCCCCGATGCGACCGCACAGTTCTGGGTCGTGAAACTGCTCACCACCGCCGTCGGCGAGGCGCTGTCCGACTTCCTCGTCAAGACGCTCGACCCGGTTCCCGTCGTCGCGGCGACGGCCGTGCTCTTCGCCGCGGCATTCGCCATCCAGTTCACCGCCCGGCGCTACGTGCCGTGGCGCTACTGGCTCTTCGTGACTCTCGTCGCCGTTTTCGGCACCATGGTCGCCGACGCCATCCACATCGTCCTCGGGGTGCCGTACCTCGTGAGCACGATCGGGTTCGCCGTCATCCTCGCGGCGGTCTTCACCGTCTGGGGCCGCACCGAGCGCACGCTGTCCGTCCACACCATCACGACGAACCGGCGCGAGCTCTTCTACTGGTCGGCAGTGCTCGCGACCTTCGCCCTCGGCACGGCGTTCGGCGACCTCACCGCGGTCACCTTCGGCCTCGGTTACTGGGGCAGCGCGATCCTGTTCGCCGTCCTGTTCGCACTGCCGGGCGTCGGATTCCGCTGGTTCCGGCTGCCCGCGACGGCAGCCTTCTGGGCCTCGTACGTCGTCACCCGCCCGCTCGGCGCGTCCCTCGCGGACTGGTTAGGGGTCGATCACGCCCGCGGCGGCCTCGGCGTCGGCACCCTGCTCGTCAGTGCCATCGGGATCGTCGTCATCGCCGGGCTCGTCGCGATGATGTCGGCTCGCGGCACCGTCAGAGCGGCTGGACCCATCCCCGAGGACGGGGGAGCGGTCTGATGGACTTCCGTCCCCGCCTGCTGCTCGTGGAGGACGATGCCCAGCTCGGGCCGCTCCTCCGCGATGTGCTCGCCGAGGTGTACGCGGTCACGCTCGAGACCGACGTCGAGCCCGCGCTCGCGCGCGCCACGGACGAGTCCTTCGACGTCCTCGTCCTCGATCGGATGCTTCCGGGCGGCGACGGGCTCGAGATTTTAGCCGCGCTGCGCGAGAACGGCGATCAGACGCCGGTGCTCATGCTCACCGCGCTCGGAACGGTCCGTGATCGCGTCACCGGCCTCGACTCGGGCGCGAACGACTACCTCATCAAGCCGTTCGACTTCGAGGAGCTCTTCGCGCGGCTGCGGGCCATCCGCCGCTCCGCCGCCGGGGAGGGCCCGCTGCTGCGCCTCGGCGCATGGGAGTTCTACCCCGAGTCGCGCGCCGTCTACTCGCCGTACGACGGCCGCACCATCCTCACCGAGCGCGAGGCGGCGCTGCTCAGCCTCTTCGCGCGCAATCCGCAACGCACCTTCTCGCGCAAGCAGATCCTCCGCGAGGTGTTCGGGCGCACCGACGACCTCGGAACCGTCGATACCTACGTGCACTACGTGCGCCGCAAGATCGACCCTGCAGTCGTGACGACCGTGCGCGGGCTGGGATATCGGCTGGGGCAGTTGTGAGCTGGCGCTCCGGCGATGCGGTCGTGCGCCGCGCGGCGCTCCGCGTCGGGCTGTGGCTCGGGCTCGCGGCTGCGGCCCTCGTGCTCGTCGTCATTGCGGCGTCGGTGGTCTTCGCGCTGCTGTGGTTCCACCCGGCGGATGACGGTGCGAGCTTCGTCGTCGAGGGCAAGGATGCGCTCAAGGCGGCGCTCCTTCTCGGTGCCATCGCCGTCGTCGTCGCCGTCGCGATCGCCTGGTTCGCGACCCGCCGGACGGTGCGGCCGCTCGCCGAGACGGTGCGGCGCCAGCGCGAGTTCGTCGCCGCCGCGAGTCACGAACTGCGCACCCCGCTCGCGGTGCTCGATGCGCGGCTGCAGATGCTGCAGCGCGGCAACCCGGATGAGGCGGCGAAGGCTGCCTACGACAGCCTGCGGGCGGATGCCGCCCGCATGACGGCGATCGTCGACGAGCTCGTCGAGCGGGTCGACGTCGATCCGCTCTGAGCCGGCAGCGAGCAAGGAAATGCCGACGTGTCGCACGGCGTTGGGTTGTGGTGACTGATCGAAGATGGAGCCCATGACCGACACCGCCGCCGCACCGCAGGCCCTCGCCGAGCGCCTTGCCGCCTTCCATCGGCGCCGTGAGGAATCGGTGCTCTCCCCGAAGGGTTTCCTGGCGCTGACGAACACGCAGTGGGTCGTCTCGCCTGGCGGAGAGACGGTGTGGAACGCGCCGGGCACCTGGTTCCCGCTGCCCGGCGGTGAGGAGGGGCTGCGGCTCGAGGCGTCCGCCGAGGAGGGGGTCACCGTCGACGGAGCGCTCGTCGACGGTGCCGTCACGGTGACGAAGACATCGGAGATCGTCCTGGCGCCGGGGGTGCTCGGCACGGTCATCGGCAACGAGGACGGCACCGAGTACGCGGTGCGCGTGTGGGATTCCGGTGCCGACGACCGCGAGCGCTTCGGCTCCATCTCCCGCTACGACTACAGCCCCGACTGGGTCATCCAGGCGGCGTTCACACCCGTCGAAGGGCTCAGCGTCGGCTTCGAGCACACCCGCGATCAGGGCAACGAGCGCGAGGAGGAGATCCCCGGCCTCATCAAGTTCGAGAAGGACGGCGTGGCCTACGAGCTCGTGTCGTTCAGATCGGGGCGCGCGCTGCAGCTCGTCTTCGCGGATGCCACCAGCGGCGACGAGACGTACTCGGTCGGGCGCTTCCTCTTCGTCGCCCCCAACCCGGATGGCACGATCACCCTCGACTTCAACAACGCGCTGCTGCCGCCGTGCGCGTTCAGTTACAGCTTCAACTGCCCGATGCCGCCGAAACAGAACCGCTTCGCCGTGCCGATAAGGGCCGGCGAGAAGCAGGTGCTAGCCAAGGACGGCGCACTGCTGCACGCGTAGCCTGCCGGTGAACAGCCGCGCCGCGCTTCGGTCCGGTCATCGCGCCGCGGCGTCGCGTGTCTTCATCGGGCGGCCGCGCCGCGGCACCTTTGTGCTCAGCGGCACGGGCACTGCGACGCCAGCCGCCTTCGCCCGGGCGAGCCGGGCCTCGGAGCGGTCGAGCCAGCGGATCTCGGCATCCGCCTGGAAGATCAGCGAGTCGACGATGAGCAGCCAGGCGAGGCCCTCGGGGGTCTTCGGCTCGTCGATGTCGTCCTCGGTGCGGGTGAGATCGCGCAGCATGCCGAGGGTGGACTCGCGCTGCACCCGGATGACCTGGGCGATGTCGACGCCAGGCAGGGTCGCCGCGACGGCGAGCTTGGTGGCGAGCTCGTCGTGGGCGGCTGTCGTGCGCTCGACGGGAGAGGACAGCCAGACCGCGACCTCGGCCTTGCCGGCCGGCGTGATCTCGTAGTAGGCGCGGCCCTGGTCGCCGCTCGCCCCCTTCGCGACAAGCTGGTCGCGCTCGAGCCGGTCGAGGGTCTGGTAGATCTGGCCGACGTTGATGGGCCAGGTGCCGCCGGTGCGGCGGTCGAACTCGGCGCGGAGCTGGTAGCCGTAGCACGGCCCCTGGTCGAGGATGGCGAGCAGGCTCTGGCGGACGGACATCGGGTCTCCCTGGGGCGCGGGATCAATGGACGGAGCGGCAGGCCAGCTGGTAGCCGGCGTCGTGGTAACGGATGACATAAGGGATTCCGGGGTGGAGTCGCTCCGCGGCGTCGAGGACGCCTGCCCAGGAGACCGGATCGTGGCCGGCGACGCGGTCGAGCAGAATGCACCCCGGCGCCGGGTTGGCGTTCTCGATGAAGTACGTCAGGTGGTCGTCCACGACATAGCTCATGAGCCCGATGTCGGTCTCGACCGTCGCTCCGTCGGGAATCGCCGCCACAGCGGCGCCCGCGGCGGCGGCCCGAGGATTAGGTGCGCTCTGGATGACAGCGGACAGCAGCGGCAGATGGCCGGTGAATGCCGAGGACGGGATGTTCACGACCAGGGAGGCCGCGGCCAGACCGGAGGCGACCCACGGGGCCCAGCGTCCGAAGCCGTGCAGCCAGCGTCGCGGAGATCTCCGCAGCAGCAGGGCGCCGTCGATCAGCGCAGCGAACGCGACGGGCATGAGCACCGCGTTGTAGTGCCATTCGAGGCCCCAGTAGTTCGGGCTGTCGACCGTGGTGCGCCAGGCGAGCGTCGGGAGGACCGCGAACGCGATCGGCGAGCGGAGCATCAGGCCGCCGGTGCAGGCGATGAGCAGAACGCAGACCGGCGGCGCAAGCGTCCAGAAGGTCGTGCTGCTCAGTGCCGCCAGCGGGGCGAAGGCATCGTTGTACCCGTAGGAGTGGCCGGGATTGAGCGCGGGAAGCACCACGAAGGTTGCGATCGCGAACCATCCCACGCCCCACACCGCGAGCCAGAGCGCCCGGGGGTTCCGGGCGCGGATCGCGATGAGCGCTGCGATGACGGCGACCGTCCAGCCGAGGTCCTCCTTGACGAAGACGAGGAGCGCGGCGCAGCCGATTGCCCACGCCCAGCGCCGCTCGAGCAGCGCGCAGAGGCTCGCGGTGAGGAGGGGGACGGCGAGCGCTATCTCGTGGAACTGCGCGTCGACGGCGTATTGCAGCCCCCAGCTCAGACCGAACGCACAGCCCAGCGCGACGCCGAGGACCGGCCCGAGCAGGCGGCGGGCCGTGCGCGTGAGAATCGCGGCGGCGGCACCGAAGCAGAGGTTCTGGATGACCAACAGCGTGAAGGCGTGCGGAAAGAGCGCGAAGACCGGGGTGAAGACCACGAGGAGGGGATGGAAGTGGTCGCCGAGCAGGTTGAACCCGGGGCCCTTGATGTCGACGATCGGCGCCTGCCAGGCCGCGTAGCGCTGGAACAGCTCGGTGAAGATGCCGAGGTCCCACGACTTGACGGCGTAGTGCGTCCACTGCCACGCGGAATACCACGTGTAGACGGCTGCGGTGAGGGCGCCCACGCCGAGCGCCCACGCCCAGGAGGCTACAGCTGCGACCGGTATCGCAGGCGTTGCGGAGTTCAGCACGCGCGCCTCTGCATCAGTCGTCACCGCGAGCCCCCTCCGCGCCGTCGGCACTCTCAACACGCGATATGTCTATACCGAACATGCAATGCCTAGCAATTCGCCCGCGGCGTGTCGCCGGCATTCGGCACGAATGACACCCCTGGCATTTCCAGGTTTGCTGTGGCACCATGTGACAGTCGCACGCCGATGGTTCTGGTCGTAGGGGAAGACGCACCAGATCGGAGGAGTGATGGCGTCGAAACCCCAAACACGCGGAGTGCTCTTCGTGCACTCCAGCCCTCGCGCGCTCGCGCCCCACATCGAGTGGGCCGTCGGGCGCGCCCTCGGACGCGGCATCCACCTCGACTGGCGGTCGCAGCCCGCCCAGCGCGGGTCGTTGCGCGCCGAATACTTCTGGCAAGGCTCCTACGGTGCCGGCAGCGCTATGGCGAGCGCTCTCCATGGCTGGGGCGACGTCCGCTACGAGATCACCGAAGACCCGACCCAGTTCACCGACGGGTCGAGGTGGATGCACACGCCGGACCTCGGCGTCTTCCACGCCCAGACGGACACCGCCGGCAACGTGGTCGTCGGCGAGAACGTGCTGCGCGCCGCGATGGACGGCGCCGGGATGAATCCCGTCGAACTGCACCGCGAACTCAGGCTCGCCCTCGGCCAGGAATGGGACGACGAACTCGAGCCGTTCCGCTACGCCTCGGACGAGAACCCGGTGGTCTGGATCCACTCCTCCGTCGGCTAAACGCTGCGGAACGCCGCGACCGCGTTGTGCCCGCCGAAGCCGAACGAGTTGCTCATCGCGACGATGTCCCCGGTCGGCAGTGCGCGGGGCGAGGTGACGACGTCGAGCGGGATCTCCGGATCCTGGTTCTCGAGGTTGATCGTCGGGGGAGCGATGCGCTCGTGCAGCGCCAGCACCGTGAACACCGCCTCTATCGCCCCGGCACCGCCGAGCAGGTGTCCGGTCGAGGCCTTCGTCGCGCTCACGGGGATCGCATCGAGGTGGTCGCCGAAGACCCGGTGCAGCGCCGCGTACTCGGCGACGTCGCCGACGCCGGTCGAGGTGGCGTGCGCGTTGATGTGCACGACATCGGTGCGGGCGACCCCCGCCTGGTCAAGAGCGTAGATCGCGGCGCGTGCGGCGCCGGAGCCCTCCGGGTCCGGCGCGGTGACATGGTAGGCGTCCGCGGTCACCCCGCCGCCGAGCAGTTCGGCGTAGATGCGCGCCCCGCGGGCCTTCGCATGCTCCTCGGTCTCGACGATGAGGGCAGCGGCGCCCTCGCCCATGACGAAGCCGTCGCGATCGCGGTCATAGGGGCGCGACGCCGTCTCGGGGGAATCCTGCCGGGTCGACAGCGCGTGCATCGCGGCGAACGAGGCGATGGTGATGGGGTGGATGGCGCCCTCCGAGCCGCCCGCGATGACGACGTCGGCCAGTCCCGCCTGCAGATGCTCGTAGGCGTTGATGAGGGATTCCGTGGAGGAGGCGCATGCCGAGACGACCGTGCGGGCGCCGGCACGCGCGCCGAGGTGCATCGAGATCGCGGCCGCCGGCCCATTGGGCATCAGCATCGGCACGGTCATCGGTAGCACGCGGCGCGGACCGCGCTCGCGCAGCGTGTCGTAGGCGTCGAGCAGCGTCCAGACGCCTCCGAAGCCGACCGCCCAGTCGACGAGCAGCCGCTCGGGCACGACTTCAGGGGAGCCCGCGTCGGCGAGCGCCTCGCGCGCGGCGATGAGGGCGAATTGGCTCGACGGGTCGAGGCGCTTGACCTCGACGCGCTCCAGGAGCGTGTCAGGGCTGACCTTCGCCTCGGCGGCGAAGTTCACGGGCAGGTCGAAGCGTTCGACCCACTCATGCTGCATCCGATGCGTGCCGGACTCGCCGGCGAGCAGGGCATTCCACGACTCGGGGGCCGTGCCGCCGATCGGGCTGGTCGCGCCGAGGCCGGTGATGACGATCTTCTTAGAACCCACGACGGTGCTGGGGCCTTTCCTGCGAAAAGAGGCTTGCCTACGCCTGGTTTGCGACGATGTAGTCGACGGCGTCGCCGACGGTCTTGAGGTTCTTGACCTCTTCGTCGGGGATCTTCACGTCGAACTTGTCCTCGGCGTTGACCACGATCGTCATCATCGAGATCGAGTCGATGTCGAGGTCGTCGGTGAAGGACTTCTCCAGATCGACCTGATCGGTGGCGATGCCCGTCTCGTCGTTGATGAGATCGGCAAGGCCGGCCAGGACGTCTTCTTTCGAAACTGCCATCGGTGTCTCCATATCTATCTGGGTGGGGGGCCGCGCATCAGTCTACTGAGCGGCGTATGCGGATTCAGGGAAGCGTGGCGCCGGCGAGCTCGACGGCGGCCGGGATGTCATCGGGCGACTTGATGGCCACGGCAGGCAGCCCTTTGAGGCCCCGCTTGGCGAGGCCGGTGAGCGTGCCGGCCGGGGCGAGCTCGACGAGGCCGGTGACTCCGGATTCCTCGAACGCCGCCATGTCGAGATCCCAGCGCACGGGGCTCGCCACTTGGCCGACGAGCAACTCGAGATAGACGGTGCCGCTCGCGACGGTCGAGCCGTCCTTGTTGGTCCACAGCGTGATCGCGGGGTCAGTGACCGCGAAGCCCGGGGCTGCGGCGTGCAGGGCTTCGCGTGCCTCCGCCATGTAGCGGGTGTGAAAGGCGCCGGCGACCTGCAGGGGGACGACGCGCGCGCCGCGCGGCGGCTCGGCCGCGAGCCGTGCGAGGACGTCGAGCGCGCCACCGACCACGATCTGGCCGCCGCCGTTGTAGTTGGCCGGCTCCAGGCCCAGCGTCTCGGCGGCCGCGATGACCTCGGATGCCTCGCCGCCGAGCACCGCGCTCAGACCTGTCGGCACCGCCGCAGCGGCCTCCGCCATCGCGAGCGCGCGCAGCCTGACGAAGCGCAGCGCGTCCGCCTCGCCGAAGACGCCCGCGATCGCGGCCGCGGTGATCTCGCCGACGGAGTGGCCGGCGACTGCGGTGATCCGGACCCCTGCCCGGCGCAGCGCGTGTGCGGTGATGAGGCCCGCCGCGACGATGAGCGGCTGGGCGACCGCGGTGTCGCGGATGGTGTCCGCGTCGGAGACCGTGCCATGCTCGACGATGTCTATGCCGGCGGCAGCGGAGTACGACCCGGCGAGGTCACGCAACTCGGGGTCGGCGAGCCAGGGCTCCAGGAATCCGGGAGTCTGGGAGCCCTGTCCAGGGCAGGCGAAGACGATCACCTGCTCATCCTCCCAGAAGGTCGTAGCCCGGCTGTGGAGGTTTCGGCACAAGATCGACAGAGACCTTTGTGGGCCCCGCCGGTTTATACCCAGACCGGCAGGTTCGCCTCGACGTAGCGCGTGCCGTACGCGCCCTCGGGGAAGGCCGCGTGCACGCGGCGCAGATCGTCGGCGGTGAGCACGACGTCCACGGCGCGGACATTCTCTTCCAGGCGTGTCGCGTTGCGGGTGCCCGGAATCGGCACGATGTCATCGCCCTGGGCGAGGAGCCAGGCGAGTGCGAGCTGACTGACTGCGATCCCTTTCTCGCCGGCGAGGGTCTCCAGCTGCGCGACGCCGTTTCGATTCTTCGCGAAGTTCTCGCCCTGCCAGCGCGGGTCTCTGATCCGTCGCATGTCGTTCTCGGCATAGTGCTCGGGAGCGGTGACTGCGGCGGTGAGGAAGCCGCGTCCGAGCGGCGAGTACGGTACGAATCCGATGCCCAGCTCGCGGATGGCCGGCAGGACCACCGCCTCGACGTCGCGCTCGAAGATCGAATACTCGGTCTGCAGCACGGAGACGGGCTGAACGGCGTGGGCACGGCGGATCGTCTCCGGCCCGGCCTCGCTCAGCCCGAAGTAGCGCACCTTTCCCTCTGTGATGAGATCCTCGACGGTGCCGGCGACATCCTCGATGGGCACGTCCGGGTCGACGCGGTGCTGGTAGAAGACGTCGATGTGGTCCGTCTCCAGGTATCGCAGGCTGTTGTCGGCGACGTCACGGATGTGCTCGGGCCTGCTGTCGAAGCCGCTGGGTCGCGTACGGCTCAGGTCCATCCCGAATTTGGTGGCGAGCACGACCTCGTCGCGGAATGGCGCAACGGCCCGTCCGACGAGCTTCTCGTTGCTTCCCGTTCCCTGGCCGTACAGTTCGGCCGTGTCGAAGAAGGTCACCCCGAGCTCATGCGCGCGCCGGATGGTGGCGATTCCCTCGGCCTCGTCGGCGGGCCCGTAGGCCATCGTCATCCCCATGGTCCCCAGCCCGAGTGCGGAGACCACCAGCCCCTGCTTTCCCAATGCGCGTTGTTTCATGCCGCTCTCTTCCGTTCCGGCCCCCATTCCGCCACGCTACGCCCCGGGGCGCGCCGATGACCCGTCGCGATGATCGGACGACGCAGAAAGAGCCGTGAGGTCGCCTCCTCTTGCGCGGGGGGCTCGGAGATCGCGCGCGTCGAGCGGCCGCGGCAGCGGGCCTCAGCGCGGAAGTCTCGGACGCTTGCTCGATCCGTCGGGTTCGCCGATGGCTCCGATGATGAGGGCGGATTGCAGGATGAGAGCCTCGCGCGGGCCGGTGGCGTCCCAGCCGATGATCTCGCTGATGCGCTTGAGGCGGTAGCGCACGGTGTTGGGGTGCACGAAGAGCTCGCGCGCCGTCGCCTCGAGCGATCGGCCGTTGTCGAGGTACGCCCTGAGGGTGCCGAGCAGCTCGGTGGAGTGGGCCTTGAGGGGCTGGAAGACCCGTCCGACGAGGGCGGCGCGGGCGAGCGCATCGCCCGCGAGCGCCCGCTCGGGCAGCAGGTCATCGGCGTGCACCGGGCGAGGGCACTGGCGCCAGGCGCGCGCCACCGCGAAGCCCGCCAGCGCCGCGTGGGCGCTCGTGGCCGCCTCGACGATGCTCGGGACCGCATGGCCGAGCACGAGATGGCCGGGGCCGAAGTCCGGGTCGAGTTGCTCGGCGAGCTCCATGAAGGCCGCGGCCGGGGCCGGCTCGTCGTTGCCGTCGGCGGATGCCGGAGCGTCGGCGCGCCCGATGACGACGACGAGGCGATGTCCCTGCACGCCGACGAGGACGTCGAAGGCGAGGCGCCGCGCCACGCGCCGCACGTGGTCGGCGTCGAGCATGCGCGGAGTCGAGCCGACGAGCACTGCCGTCTCACCATGGCCGTGCCAGCCGAGCGCCGCGATGCGCGACGGCAGCTTGTCGTCGTGCTCACCGGTGAGGATCGAGTCGACGACGAGCGCCTCGAGGCGGGCATCCCACAGTCCGCGCGCCTCGGCGGCCCGGGCGTAGACGTCGGCCGCCGCGAAGGCGACATCGCGTGAATAGCGCAGCACTGCGTCACGCAGATGCTCGTCGCGGCCCTTCACCCGCTCCTCGACAACGGACACGACGACGCGGACGAGCTGCAGCGTCTGCTGCAGGCTGATGGAGCGCAGCAGCTCGCGCGGGGCGGCGCCGAAGATATCGGAGGCCACCCAGGGCGTCGCGGTCGGGTCCTCGTACCACTTGATGAACGATGAGATACCGCTCTGGGCGACGAGCCCGACCGCGCTGCGGCGTCCCGGCGGCATCTCGCCGTACCAGGGCACCGTCTCCTCGAGGCGTTTCAGGATCGCGGTGGAGAGTTCGCCGGAGATCTTCCGCAGCCAGGTGAGGGTCGCTTCTTTCGACTGAGCCATCAGACCAGACGGATCAGCTGTCGCCGCCGGCGTTGCCCGAGGTGCCCGCGTTCACGTTGGACAGCTCGTACTTCGCGATCGCCTGGGCGACGGCCGCGCGGTCCGTCCTGCCCTGGCGGGCGAGCATCTCGAGAGTGCGCACCACGATGGAGTGGCTGTCGATATAGAAGAACCGGCGAGCGGCGGCGCGGGTGTCCGAGAAGCCGAAGTCGTCCGCGCCGAGGGTTGCGAAGTCGTTCGGCACGAACTGCCGGATCTGGTCCGGCACCGCGTGGGTGAAGTCGGTCACGGCGACGACGGGGCCCTCGGCCCCGGTGAGCTTGGCGGTGACGTACGGCACGAGTTCGGGCTCGCCGGGGTGGAGGAAGTTGTACTCCTCGGCCTTGAGGCCGTCGCGGCGCAGCTCGTTCCACGACGTCACCGACCAGACATCCGCCGACACGCCCCAGTCCTTCTCGAGGATCTCCTGCGCCTCGAGCGCCCACGGCACAGCGACGCCGGAGGCGAGGATCTGGCTCGTGGTGCCGCTTCCGGCGCCCGCGCGGAGCCGGTAGATGCCCTTGAGGAGGCCTTCGATGTCGAGTCCGGCCGGCTCGGCCGGCTGGACGATCGGCTCGTTGTAGACGGTGAGGTAGTACATGACATTGGGGTCGGTGTGCTGGCCGCCGTACATGCGCTCGAGGCCTGCTTTGACGATGTGGCCGATCTCGTAGCCGTACGCCGGGTCGTAGCTCACGACCGCCGGGTTGGTCGCGGCGATCATGGGCGAGTGGCCGTCCATGTGCTGGGTGCCCTCGCCGGTGAGCGTCGTGCGGCCGGCGGTTGCGCCGATGACGAATCCGCGTGCCATCTGGTCGCCCGCGGCCCAGAAGGCGTCGCCGGTGCGTTGGAAGCCGAACATCGAGTAGAAGACGTAGACCGGGATGAGCGGTTCGCCCTGCGTCGCGTACGACGTGCCGACCGCAGTGAACGCCGCCGCGGCGCCGGCCTCGTTGATGCCGACGTGGATGATCTGGCCTTGCGGGCTCTCCTTGTACGAGAGCAGCAACTCGCGGTCGACCGCCGTGTAGTGCTGGCCGGCCGGGTTGTAGATCTTGAGACTCGGGAAGTAGGAGTCCATGCCGAAGGTGCGCGCCTCGTCCGGGATGATCGGCACGATGCGCGAGCCCCAGCCGGGGTCGCGGAGCAGGTCCTTGAGCAGGCGGACGAACGCCATTGTCGTGGCGACTTCCTGGGTGCCGGAGCCCTTCGAGGCGATCTCGTAGTACTTCGGCTCGGGAACGGCGATCTGCGTGTACTTCGAGCGACGCTCGGGCACGTAGCCGCCCAGGGCGCGGCGGCGCTCCTGGAGGTACTGGATCGCCGGGTCGTTCTCGCCCGGGTGGTAGTAGGGCGGCAGCCAGTGGTCGCCCTCGTTGAGCTGCTCGTCGGTCAGCGGGATCTGCAGCGTGTCGCGGAAGAGCTTGAGGTCGTCGAGCGTGAGCTTCTTCATCTGGTGGGTCGCGTTGCGGCCCTCGAAGTGCGGGCCGAGGCCATAGCCCTTGATGGTGTGGGCGAGGATGACGGTCGGCTGGCCCTTGTGCTCGGCGGCGGCCTGGTAAGCCGCGTAGATCTTGCGGTAGTCGTGGCCGCCGCGCTGCAGCCCCCAGACCTGAGCGTCGGTGTAGTCCTTGACGAGCTCCAGAGCGCGCGGATCGCGGCCGAAGAAGTTCTCGCGCACGTAGGCGCCGTTCTCGGCCTTGAACGTCTGGAAGTCGCCGTCCGGGGTCTCGTTCATGAGCTTGACGAGTGCGCCGCTCGTGTCGCGCTCGAGCAGGTCGTCCCAGCCGCGGCCCCAGATGAGCTTGATGACGTTCCACCCCGCGCCGCGGAAGAACGACTCGAGCTCCTGGATGATCTTGCCGTTGCCGCGCACCGGCCCGTCGAGGCGCTGCAGATTGCAATTGACCACGAACGTGAGGTTGTCGAGCTTCTCATTCGCGGCGAGCTGCAGCGCGCCGCGCGACTCGACCTCGTCCATCTCGCCGTCGCCGAGGAACGCCCAGATGCGCTGGTCGGAGGCGTCCTTGATGCCGCGGTTGGTGAGGTACTTGTCGAAGGAGGCCTGGTAGATCGCGTTGATGGGGCCGAGACCCATCGACACCGTCGGGAACTGCCAGAAGTCGCGGAGCATGCGCGGGTGCGGGTAGGACGGCAGGCCGTGCGGGGCTCGCGATTTCTCCTGGCGGAAACCGTCGAGGTCCTCGGCCGAGAGGCGGCCCTCGAGGAACGCGCGAGCGTACGCACCGGGCGAGGAGTGGCCCTGGAAGAAGACCTGGTCGCCGCCGCCGGGATGGTTCTGGCCGCGGAAGAAATGGTTGAGGCCGACCTCCCACAGCGAGGCGCTGGCAGCGTAGCTCGAGATGTGGCCGCCGACGCCGACGCCGGGGCGCTGTGCGCGGTGGACGAGGATGGCCGCGTTCCAACGGATCCAGCGGCGATAGCGGCGCTCGATCTCCTCGTCGCCGGGGAACTCCGGTTCGTCGGCGCGGGAGATCGTGTTGACGTAGTCGGTGGTCGGAACGGACGGGACGCCGAGGTGGAGCTCCTTCGATCGTCCGAGCAGGCTCACCATGACCTCGCGGCCGCGCTCGGGACCCTTCGCCGCGACAAGCTCATCAAGGGACTCGCGCCATTCGGCGGTCTCCTCAGGATCGGCGTCGACGTTCGTAGCGCCGTACGGGTCCTGGTCGTTGACTGTCACATCCGCCTCTTCCTTGTGTGGGTCAGAGAGTGTTGACGACACAACTTTGTCGGGTTGCGACACGCGCGCCAGGCGTCAGCCTAGTCATTCGAGCGCGCCGCGCCGCGCAGGTCCCGCGATGCGCCTAGACTCACTGCGGCGTGAAAGGAAATCCTTCAATGGCGATCGAAAACGGCAGCCTCGCACCCGACTTCGAGCTCCCGAATCAGTTCGGCGAGCCCGTCCGGCTCTCGTCCTACCGCGGCAGGAAGGCCGTGGCGCTGGTGTTCTTCCCGCTGGCGTTCTCCGGCACCTGCACCAGCGAGCTCTGCGAGCTGCGCGACAACATCGCGCTCTTCCAGGACGCCGCGGTCGAGCTTCTCGCGATCTCCGTCGACAGCAAGTGGGCGCTGCGGCACTTCGCCGAGCAGGAGGGCTACGACTTCAACCTGCTCGCCGACTTCTGGCCGCACGGCGCGGTCGCCAAGGACTACGGCGTCTTCCTCTCCGAGACGGGTTTCGCGAACCGCGCCACCTTCGTCATCGACGTCGACGGATTCGTCCGCGCCAGCTTCATCACCACGCCAGGCGAGGCGCGCTCGCTCGACGCCTACCGCTCGGCTATCGGCGCGCTCGCCCCAGTCGAGGCCGCTGCACCCACGCGATGACCTGCGGGGCTCGGCCCTGCAGCCACGGCGTGACCCAGGTGGCGATGGCGTCGACGCCGATCGCGAATGCGGTGACGGTCGCGAACGTCCACGGCGCGACGACGAGGTGCTCGCCGTAGCTCGCGCCGGAGCCGCTCACCGTGACGCTCGCGTTGACGATGAGGTACGGCGCGATGAGCCACGCCAGCAGCACGATCGCGACGGGGATGGCGCGCTGGATGAGGTTCGGTGGGCTGCCGAGTCGGCCCGCGCCGATCCGCAGACCGCTGTAGAGCGCGACGAGCACGGCCAATGGCACGAGCACGGCGTAGCCCCACGACGCGGGGATGCCGTTGAAGCCGGCGATGTCACCGTAGTCGAGGGCGCCGCCGAGGTGCCCGAACGAGACGAGGAGCACCGTCCCCTCGCCGAACCACGTCGGCAGTGAGAGCAGCGCGAACCAGAACGAGTGGAACATCCGGGTGATCTCGACGAGACCGCCGGTGATGGTCGCAGCGCCGAACACCGCGAGCGCAGCCGCGCCCCACGTCGCGAGCTCCCTGAGGTAGCCCGGGATCCTCACCCACAGCACGCGGAGCCCTCCCGCTACTGCCAGCTCGCGAGCGGTGCCCGCCGCCAGGGTCACGAGCACGAAGGCAGAGCAGAACAGCCGCACGCCGGTCGGCGTGATGCCGCCCTCGAGCGAGATCAGCCCGCCGAACAGCGGCAGCGAGAAGTGGGTCGCGAACGCGAGTCCGAGCAGGGTGACGGCGAGTGCGAAGGCCGCGCCAGTGATGACGGCGCCCGTCCAGCGGGCGAGGTGGCTCGCACTGACGAGCCCGCTGCCGCGCCGCGACGGCCACCACATCACGACCGCGAGGTAGGCCGCGGTGAGGGCCAGGAGCGGCACGTGGAGCGTGGCGTCGTAGTCGCCGAGCGGGCCGGTCGCCACGGCGCTGACCGATCCACCGAGGCCGAGGTCGACGAGGGAATAGAACGCGGACGCGGCCGGAACAGCCACGACCGAGCTGAACGGGTTCGTCGCCCAGCCGGCCGCGAAGAGCCCGAACGCGGCGGCCGCGATGGCGAGTGTGCCGACGAGGGCCGCGGCGGCGTGGACGAGGGCGCCGAGCACCAGGTCGGCCGTCAGCCACGCCGGCGCGGTGGGGCGGAATCCCGGAGTCTCGCTCATGCGGTCATTCTTGCGCGGCTGCCGTCTGCCGCTAGCGTTGACGCGGGCCTTTAGCTCAGTTGGTAGAGCGCCACGTTTACACCGTGGATGTCGTCGGTTCGAACCCGGCAGGGCCCACTGCTGCGCGATTGCGCTGTCGTTGCGCATCCGGTACCGGCGCTGTGGCGCCCGCAGAATGCGTGAGACGACAGGTGGACGTCAGCGGGTGAAATGCAGGTAGCGGTACTTGATGCCGGTGGATGACTCGAGCCAGCCGTTCTCCGGCTCGGGAACCGCGTGCCATCCGTCCGCCACGAGAGGGGCGAAGGTGTCGCCCTCGACGGAGGTGAGGACCTCGGTGAGCTCGATGCGGTCGGCGCGGTCGATGGCCTCGAGATAGAGCTGGCCGCCGCCGATGATCCAGGGCTGCACCCCGTCCGGCACCAGGGCGAGAGCAGCGTCGAGCGACCCCGCCACCTCGGCGCCCGGCGCGTCGTAGTCATCCTGACGCGTGACCACGATGTTCGTGCGCCCGGGAAGAGGCCGGAAGCGCTCGGGAAGCGACTCCCATGTCCTGCGACCCATGATGACGGCGCCGCCCGCGGTCGTCTCGCGGAACCGCCTCATGTCCTCCGGCAGGTGCCAGGGGATCGCGCCGTCCTTGCCGATGACACCGGTGACGGACTGCGCCCAGATGAGCGCGAGACCCATGCTCGATCCGCCCGTCAGACGGCGACCGGGGCCGTGATGGCCGGGTGGTGCTGGTAGCCGACGATCTCGAAGTCCTCGAATTCGTAGTCGAAGATGCTGTCGGGCGTGCGCTTGATGACGAGCTGCGGGGGGGCGAAGGGTTCGCGCGTCAGCTGTTCCGTCACCTGTTCGACATGGTTGTCGTAGATGTGGCAGTCGCCGCCGGTCCAGACGAACTCGCCGACCTCGAGACCGGTCTGCTGGGCGACCATATGCGTGAGCAGCGCGTAGCTCGCGATGTTGAACGGGACGCCGAGGAAGAGGTCGGCGCTGCGCTGATAGAGCTGGCAGCTCAGCCTGCCGTCGGCGACGTAGAACTGAAACAGGGCGTGGCACGGCAGGAGCGCCATCTCGTCGAGCTCGGCGACGTTCCACGCCGAGACGATGATGCGCCGCGAGTCGGGGTTGGTGTTGAGCTGCTCGATCACCTTCGCGATCTGGTCGATGTGCCCGCCCGACGGCGTCGGCCAGGAGCGCCACTGCACCCCGTAGACCGGGCCGAGATCGCCGGACTCATCGGCCCATTCGTCCCAGATCGTGACGCCGTGCTCGCGCAGCCAGCCGACATTGCGCTCGCCGCGGAGGAACCAGAGCAGCTCGTAGGCGAGCGACTTGAAGTGGACGCGCTTCGTTGTGACGAGCGGGAAGCCCTGCGCGAGATCGAAGCGCAGCTGACGGCCGAAGACGCTGCGAGTTCCCGTGCCGGTGCGATCGCTCTTCTTCGCGCCCGTCGCCAGGACGTCGCGGAGCAGGTCTTCGTACGGTGTGTCGATCAGGACGCTCACGGTAGCGAGGATACGGCGCCGCTACGCTCTCGGGCATGGCGGACACGCTCAAGGCCATCGAGCAGCTCGAGGCCATCCTCTCGGCGGCGCGGCGAGAGCCCAGGTTCTCGGACTGGATCGATCCGGATGCCACGGCTCGCGCCCAGGGCTCGGGCGCTGAGCCCGCGCCCGCTTCGGCCGCCGAGATCGAGACCGCTGAGCGCGGCAGCGCGCCCGAGCCCGCGGCGTCGCCAGTCTCCATCCTCTTCGACCAGCTCATCGCCGGCGAGGCGGAGACCGACGCCATCCGCACCACCGACCTGCTACCTGAGATCGAGCCGGAGCCGGACGACGCGGACGAGATCGTCGACGATGTCGAGGTTCGCCTCGACGGCGAGTTCACGCCGCTCTCCAGCACGACCCTCGTCGGCACTGCCGACTCGGCAGCGGCCGGATCCGAGGGGCAGAGCGGCGGAAAGGCGAAGAAGAAGCGGCTCGGCAAGCGCAGCTAGGCTGCATGCCGTGCCCCTCACCCTCGCCGACGTGCTCGCGGTCGCCGAAGACCTCTGGCCGCGCGCCGGCGCCGAGCCGTGGGATGCGCCGGGCCTGGTCGTGGGCGATCCGTCGCAGCCCATCGAGCGGATCCGTCTCGTCGTCGACGTGGTGACCGAGTCCGTCGACGACGCCATCGGGGCCGCCGCCGACCTCATCATCGCCCACCACCCGCTGCTCTTCCGCGCCGTGAACTCAATCGACGAGACCGCGTACCGCGGTGCCGTCGTCGCGAAGCTCATTCGGGCGGACATCGCCCTGCTGTCGGCGCACACCAACGCCGACGTCGTCGCCGACGGCACGAGCGATGTGCTCGCCGCACGGCTCGGGCTCGCGGAACTGCGGCCCATCCAGGCATCGGCCGTCCCCGGAACCGGCCTCGGCCGTGTCGGTGCGCTTCCCGAGCCGACGACGCTCGGCCGCCTCGCGCGGGCCGTCGCCGGGCTGCTGCCCGCCACCGCGGGCGGCATCCGCGTCGCCGGCGACTACGACGAGCCCGTACGCACCGTCGCGCTCTGCGGAGGGGCTGGAGACTCCCTCCTCAACGCCGCCGAAGTGCTCGCCGCCGACGTCTACATCACGGCCGACCTGCGCCATCACCCCGCGTCCGACGCGCGCGAGCAGCACCTCCTCGGCCGCGGTCCCGCTCTTATCGACGTCTCCCACTGGGCGAGCGAGTGGCTGTGGCTCGACGTCGCAGCTCAGCAGTTGCGCGAGCGCCTCCCCTCGGTCATCGTGACGGTGAGCGACGTGCGCACCGACCCATGGGACTTCGCGATCACCCAGTGAGAGGCATCCGATGAAGGCCAGCCCCGAGCACCAGCAGCAACTCCTGCGCCTGCAGGATGCCGACAGCGCGCTGCTGCGCATCGAGCACGCCATCGCCGCCCTGCCCGAGCTCAAGGCCATCGAGGGATTGCTCGGCCAGGCCGATCTCCTCAGACACAACCACGCGGAGGTCATCGGTCGCGTCGAGGATGCGGAGGCCGGGATCGCCCGCCTCGAATCCGACCTCAAGATCGTCACCCAGCGCCGCGAGCGCGACGTGGAACGGCTTCAGGCGTCCTCATCGCCGAAGGACATCGACGCGCTCGAGAACGAGCTCGCCGCCCTTCACCGGCGCGCCGACGACCTCGAGACCGCGGAACTCGAGGCCATGGGCCGCCTGGAGGATGCCAAGACCGACGCAGCGAAGATCGTCGAGACCCAGGACCAGGTGCGCGGTCAGCTCGCCACCGTCATGGCGGAGCGCGACTCGAAGCTCTCCGCCCTGGAGGCCGATCGCGGCGCCAAGCAGGGCGAACGGAACGCCATCGCCGAAGGCATCCCGCACGAGTTGATCGAGCTCTACGAGAAGCAGCGCTCGCGCTACGGCGTCGGCGCCGCAGCCGTGCTCGGCGGGGTCAACCGCGGCAGCAACCTTCAGCTCGCCCCAGGCGACCTCGCCGCCGTCCGATCGGCTGCCGAAGACGACGTCATCGTCGACTCCGAGAGCGGCGCCATTCTCATCCGCAGCGAGAACTCGTAGGCTGTAGGCACAGAACGGGTCGGCCAGACGGCCGCGTCAGCGCAAGCTGCCGAGGAACGTCCGGGCTCCGCAGAGCAGGGCGGTGGGCAACACCCACCCGGGGCAACCCGCGAGACAGTGCCACAGAGAACAGACCGCCGCACAGTGCTCAGCACCGCGCGGTAAGGGTGAAACGGTGGGGTAAGAGCCCACCAGCGACCGGGGTGACCCGGCCGGCTAGGCAAACCTCGTCCGGAGCAAGGTCAGACAGGGAACCACGGGGCTGCTCGTCCCGTTCCCGGGTAGACCGCTAGAGGGTCGCGGCAACGCGCCCCCGAGATAGATGGCCGTCCACGACAGAACCCGGCGTATCGGCCGGCCCGTTCCTATTTGCCGCGCCGCCGCTGCTGCGGCGCGGGTCGCTTCGCGAAACGCGTACCTGCCGCCGTTTCGCTGTGGCCGGGTGAGCGCGTGCGTCACGACCCAGGTCAACGGCCAGCCGCGAGAGCGGCGGCGCCGAGGATACCGGAGTTGTTGCGGAAGGCCGCGGCCACGAACGGGGTCGGCGACGTGAGCAATCCGGCGAAGTCCGCGAAGTTCTTGCTGACCCCGCCGCCGACGATGTAGAGGTCGGGCGTGAAGAGCTTGTCGAGTTCGGCGTAGTAGCGGTTGAGCCGCTTGGCCCACTGCTTCCAGTCGAGCTTCTCGCGTTCCTTCGCCGAGTAGGCGGCCCGGGATTCGGCGTCGTAGCCGTCGATCTCGAGGTGGCCGAGCTCGGTGTTCGGAACCAGCAGGCCGTCGACGATGATCGCTGTGCCGATCCCCGTGCCGAGCGTCGTGAGGATGACGACGCCCTGACGGCCCTTCGCCGCACCGTACTTCACCTCGGCGTAGCCGGCCGCGTCGGCGTCGTTGACGAAGCGGATGCCGTGCCCGAGCTCCTTCTCGAAGAAGGCTTCGGCATCGAAGCCGATCCAGTCCTGCGAGATGTTCGCGGCCGACATGGTCTTTCCGTTCTTGACGACCGCGGGGAAGCACACCCCGATCGGTGCGTCGGGATCTTCGGCGTCGAGCCGAGTCAGCACCTGCGTGGTGACCGTGGCGATGTCGTTCGGTCTGCCGCCCTGCGGCGTCGGCAGCTTGATGCGGTCGCTGAGCAGTGCGCCGGTCTCCAGGTCGACGATCCCGCCCTTGATGCCGGTTCCACCGATGTCGATGCCGATCGCCGTCGAGCCCTGCGCCATAGCGGCAAATCTAGCGGCTGGGCCGAGCGAGTCAGGGAAGGGTGAGGATCTCGGCACCCGTTTCGGTGACGACGAGGGTGTGCTCGAACTGCGCGGACAGCGACGCGTCGCGCGTCGTCACCGTCCAGCCGTCGGCCCAGATCTCCCAGTCGGCGTCGCCGAGAGTGAGCATGGGCTCGATGGTGAAGACCATGCCCGGCTCGAGCACCGTCGCATAGGCGGGCGCGGCGTCGTAATGGGGCACGATGAGCCCCGAATGGAAGGCGCGGCCCACGCCGTGCCCGGTGAAATCCCGCACGACGCCATAACCGAACCGTCTGGCGTACGCCTCGATGGCACGCCCGATCACGTTGATCTCGCGACCGGGCGCGACCGCCGTGATGCCGCGGTTCAGCGCCTCGCGGGTGCGCGCGATGAGATCCGCAGCCTGCGGGGTGACGGTGCCGACGGCGAACGTCGCGTTGACATCGCCGTGGTAGCCGTTCCGATAGGCCGTGATGTCGATGTTGACGATGTCGCCCTCGGACAGGACCGTGTCATCGGGGATGCCGTGGCAGATGACCTCGTTGAGCGAGATGCAGCTCGACTTGGGGAATCCGCGATAACCCAGCGTCGACGGGTATGCGCCGCACTCGACGAGGAAGTCGTGCGCCAACGCGTCGAGCTGGTCCGTCGTGACGCCGGGGGCGATGTGCTCGCCGACGAGCGCGACGGCCTGCGCGGCGATCCTGCCCGACTCCCGGATGAGAACGATTTCGTCGGCGGTGTACCTGTCGCCCGGCAGCGGCGTCGGGCCGAGCCTGCCGACGTATTCCGGTCGGGCGATGCCGCCCGGAACCGCACGCCGCGCACCGATGCGGCCCGGGACGAGGTGTCCCTCGGAGTCCTTCGGCATACCATCTAGCCTATGAGCCTCCGCGGCCGCCCCGACATCGAGCACAAGTACTGGTACAACCTCGCCACCGGCGAGGTCGAGCAGGGCTTCGTCTCGCCCGCGTCGGACCGCGTCGGCCCCTTCGACACCCGCGCCGAGGCCGAGAAGGCGCTCGAGGTGCTCCGTGCCAATAGCGCGAAGTGGGCTGAGGAGGAGGCCGACGACTGATTTGTCGTCCTTTGCATAGCAGATTGTCCGGATTCGGATAGGTGGGCCCGCCTACTCTTTCAGAGCGGCTTCGGAGGTGCCGTGCCGAATGCTCGCTGCCGTGCTTCAGTTGCGCCTGACCAGTTCGCTCTTCCTCGGTGCGCTCGATGCGGTCACACTCCTTGGGATCCTTCTCCTGGTGGCGCGCAACCAGACTGTGCTCTGGCGGCTCATCGCGATCGGAGCGACCGCATTCGGCGCGGGGCTCGGGTATCTCGCCTGCTGGTGGTTCGGCGACGTCCGTGATGACTTCGGCATCGCGTTGACGCCCATCATGCGCATGTGGGTGGCCTTCGCGTTCGGCGGCATGGCTCTTGCGATCGTCGCGATCGTGCAGCGCGGCGCATGGCACCGGGCGCTCGGCGGGCTGATGATCCCTATCGTCGTGCTCACGGCAGCGATCGGCTTCAACGAGGATTTCGGCTACTACCCGACGATCGCCTCGATCGTCGTCTCCAACCCCTACGCCCACCGCACCTTTACTGCGCTGCCACGGCGCCCGCAGTCGACCGTCCCGTCGTTGGCGACCTGGCGTCCGCCTGCCGGGATGCCGACCAAGGGCGCGCTCTACAGCACGCCGATCCCCGGCACGGTCTCGAATTTCGCGGCACGCGACGCGGTTGTCTACCTGCCTCCTGCTGCGCTCACGAGGAATCCGCCGCACCTGCCGGTCATCGTTGCGCTGTCGGGTCAGCCGGGAAGCCCGGATCAGCTCTTCGTCGTGGCTCACCTCAACGCCGTGCTCGACGCGTTCGCCAAGACGCACCGGGGGCTGGCGCCGATCGTCGTCGCACCCGACCAGCTCGGCAACCCGTGGTCCAATCCGATGTGCCTCGACACTGCGGCCGGGGGAAACTCCGCGACGTACATCACGGTCGACGTTCGGAATTGGGTCCTCGCCCATCTCCGCGTCCTGCCGCAACGCCGTGATTGGGCGGTGATGGGCTTCTCGCAGGGTGCGACCTGCACCTCGCAGTTCATCGCGGGCAACTCCAACGAGTTCGGCGCCGGCCTTGCCATCGTCAGCCAGCTCGTGCCGAGCGCGGGCCACCTCACCATCGCCAAGTACTTCGGGGGATCGGCTGCACGCTATGCGGCGGTAGCGCCTACCGCCGTCATGAACCGCCACGGGCGCTATCGAGACACCATGGCGATCTGGGTGGTCGGCCGGGGCGACCAGCGCTACGGCACCGCGGGCGGGATTCTTCAGCGCGCCGCGGCCCGTCAAGGAATGAACACGCTTCTCTTCGTCGCGCCGAGCGGGCACGATATGAACACGGTTCGCTTCGCTTTCGCGAATGCGCTTCCCGTGGTCCTGACGCGGTTCGGTTTCGGCCCGGCGGTCCGGCGTTGACACGCGCCGCGGCGCACCGACCGTGGATTCCGGCGGCGATCGTCGCCTATCTGCTCGCCGCCTCCGCAGTTGGTGCGGGTCTCGGGCGGCTTCATGTCCAGCGCGGCTGGACGCCGATCAACCCCGTCGGGCTGTTCCCCGGGGCGTCGTCGATCGAGTTCGCGCTCACACTGGTGCTCGATGCGGCGCTTCTCATCGCGGCGCAGCGGCTGCTGGGCCTGCTGCGCACCGTGCTCGTGTTCGCCATCGGCGGAACGGCCGCGGTACTCGCCGCCGATGGTGTCGAATCGCTCCTCGGACTCCACGGCATCGACTGGGCCGGCATCACGGTGCGCGCCCTCACCGTCAACGCCGGGCCGGGGAGCTTCGCGGCGGTGTTCGCAGCGAGCGCGCTGGCGGGTCCGCTGTGGCGGCGGCGCATCCGCCTTCTGGGTGCCGCCGGTGTGGCCGTACTGCTGCTCTACTCGGGGTCGCCGAACGACCTCGCGCGCGCTTTCGCCGCCGCGATCGGCCTAGGCCTCGGCATGCTCTTCGCCTCCCGCAGGCATCGTCGCGCCTGGTTGCGCAGCACGCGCGCGGAGACGCGGCGCCTCCTCGCCTGCATCGCGGCCATCGGCGCACTGGGACCGCTCATCGCCGTGATCTCGATGACGCGGCACGGCCCGCTCGCGCCCATCGCGCTGCTCCTCGTCGCCCCGAGCGTGCCGACGGTGAGCGATGTGCTGGCCACCTGCGACGTGCAGTCGCTCACCGTCGCGTGCATGCGTTCCCTCTCGGTTCTGAGAATCGCATCGGTCGGTGCGATCGCGGTCTCCGCGCTGCCCCTCATCGGACTGCTCCTCGCCGCGTGGGGGATGCTGCGCGGCAAGCGCTTCGCTGTCTGGTTCGCGGCTGCGCTCAATGGACTCATGGCTCTGTGGGCGGCCTTCTACTTCGACATCCTGCCCCTGGCCGGCGACGTAGAGCCTCAGGGCGGACGCCTCCAGGGTGGCCCGGTCGTCGTGGAACTCGTCGCCGCGGTGGCGGTACCCGCCGCGAGCGCGGCCCTCTTCCTCGGATTCTCGTCCTATTTTCCGCAGAAGCCGGACGTGCGGACGCTGGGCCGGGCGGGTGCCGTCGTCGGCGGAGCCGCGCTGGTGCTCGGCGGGTTCTACCTCATCGCGGGCCACGCCCTCGGCTCGACGGCGTTCACCCAGGCCCCCACCTGGTCGCGTCTCCTCGCCTCGCTGCCTGCCCGCTTCGTCCCGGTGAACTTCCTCGCCGGCGACAAGGGCGGGTTCCTTCCGCTGACACCGGTCGCCCATATGATCTACGACGGCGTCGGCGCAGTGTTCTGGCTTCTCGTCGTCGCAGGTGGCGTCATCAGCATGGGCAGTGCTGCCCCGAGCACCACACGCATCGACGTCGAGCAAATCCGCGGCCTTGCCCACCGGGGCGGCGACAACCGTGCCCACATGGTCACCTGGGCCGGCAGCTCCTACTGGTTCGCTGCGCAAGGAGGCGGCATCGCGTATCGGGTCGTCAGGGGGGTAGCGGTCACGGTGGGCGGCCCGGTAGGACCGCCGGAGGCTGCGGAAGAGACCATGGCCGGCTTCGCCCGGTTCTGCGAGGACCAGGGGTGGACGGCTGCGTTCTATGCCATCGACGCGAAATACGCCGCCTTCGTGAACTCGCTGGGCTGGCATCACCTCGTCGTCGGCGAGGATGCGGTCCTCGCCCTCGACGGCTGGGGGATCGAAGGCGGCGCCCGCAAGGACATCCGCAACGCGGTGTCGCGGGCCAGACGCGAGGGACTGACACTGGTCTGGAGCAGCTGGAGTCAGCTTCCGGAGGGACTGCGGGCGCAATTGCACGGGATCTCCGAAGAATGGCTGGGGGAGAAAGGGCTCCCCGAGTTGGGCTTCACCCTCGGCGGCCTCGCCGAAGCGCAGGACCACGAGGTCCAGCTTGCGATCGTCGTCGATGAGAATCGCCGGGTCCATGCCGTCACCAGCTGGCTTCCGGTCTATCGCGACGGCCTGCTCGTCGGGCGCACGCTCGACCTCATGCGACGCCGGAGCGGCTCCGCGAGCGGTGCCATGGAATTCGCAATTGCCGGCGCTGCGGGGATCCTGCAGGAGAGCGGCGCCGACCTGGCAAGCCTCTCGGTGGCGCCCCTCGCCCGCTCGACGCCGACCTCGAACCGACTTGACGCCGCGGTGCACGCCATCGCGCGCCGCCTCGAGCCCGCGTACGGATTCGCTTCGTTGCTGCACTTCAAGGAGAAGTTCAGGCCTTCGTTCCAGCCGGTGCTTCTCGCCTATCAGGATCCGGCGCAGCTGCCGCGGATCGCGGTCGCCATCGTCCGCGCCTATCTTCCCGCCCTGGGCATGCGTGCCGCGGCCCGGCTCCTGTTCGGACGCTCGGACGGCGAGCTGGCGGGCACCGGTCGCCGCGCGGCGGCGCGCGGGGTCCATCCGCGGGATCGGTCGCCCCTCAGTCCGTCACGCCAATAGGCTTGAGTCAAAGCGAAAGGGAGACGATGGACAAGCAGCGCGACTTCGTTCTGCGCACCGTTGAGGAGCGCGGAGTCAAGTTCGTCCGCCTGTGGTTCACCGACGTGGTCGGCACCCTCAAGTCGGTGGCGATCTCTCCGGCCGAGGTCGAGGGGGCGTTCGCCGAGGGCCTCGGCTTCGACGGTTCGGCGATCGAGGGCCTCACCCGCGCCTTCGAGTCGGACCTGCTGCTCTACCCCGACCCGACGACGTTCCAGATCCTGCCCTGGCGTGGTGACATCGACCCGACCGCGCGCATGTTCTGCGATATCACGACCCCCGACGGCGAGCCCGCCGTCGCGGATCCGCGCAATGTGCTCAAGCGCTCGCTCGCCTCCGCGGCCGAGGCGGGGTTCACGTTCTACACGCATCCCGAGGTCGAGTTCTACCTGCTCAAGAGCAGCCAGTTCGGCGAGGCCGGTCCCGAGCCCGTCGACAACGCTGGCTATTTCGACAACGTCCCAGGCGGGACCGCGCACGACTTCCGCCGCCGCGCCGTCGGCATGCTGGAAAGCGTCGGAATCTCGGTGGAATTCAGCCACCACGAGGTCGGCCCGGGCCAGAACGAGATCGACCTGCGCTACGCCGACGCGCTGACCACGGCCGACAACATCCAGACTGCGCGCACCGTCATCAAAGAGGTCGCGATCGAGCAGGGCGTCTACGCGACGTTCATGCCGAAGCCGCTCACCGGCTTCCCCGGCAGCGGCCTCCACACCCACCTCTCGCTCTTCGAAGGCGACGCGAACGCGTTCTACGAGGCGGGCGCCGAATACCAGCTCTCCAAGGTCGGCCGCCAGTTCATCGCCGGTCTGCTGCGCCACGCCCCCGAGATCACCGCGGTGACCAACCAGTTCGTCAACTCGTACAAGCGCCTCTGGTCGGGCGACGAGGCGCCGAGCTACGTGAGCTGGGGTCACAACAACCGCTCCGCGCTGGTTCGCGTGCCGCTCTACAAGCCCGGCAAGGAGCAGAGCGCCCGCATCGAGTACCGTGCGCTGGATTCTGCGACGAACCCCTACCTCGCCTACTCGCTGCTCCTCGCCGCGGGCCTCAAAGGCATTCAGGAGGACTACGAGCTCCCCGCCGAGGCCACCGAGGACGTCTGGGGGCTCTCCGAGGGCGAGCGCCGCGCGCTCGGCTACCACGCTCTTCCGGCATCCCTCGAACACGCGATCTCGCTCATGGAGGACAGCGAGCTCGTCGCGGCCACGCTCGGCGAGCAGGTGTTCAACCACGTGCTGCGCAACAAGCGCGAGGAGTGGCACGCCTATCGTCAGGAGGTCACCCCCTTCGAGCTGCGGGCGAACCTGGACCTGCTGTAGCCGGGTGGCGCGGTCATGACGACGCTGTCGCTGACGGACCTCGCCCGCGCCGGCTTCACCGACCTTGATCGGGCTGCACTCGACCTCGCCGAGTACTCGGCCGCCGTCGGGGTCGACATCCCCGCAGCCGCATTCGAGGTCTTCGTCCACACCGCCGATCCAGACGCTGCACTGACCCGCCTGCTCGCGCTGCTGCGGCGGGTGCCGGAGGTGTTCGGGCCGTTTCTCGGCTCCTCATCGGATGCCGTGCGGCTCGCCCGCATCGCGGGGGCGTCGAGCGGTCTCGCCGAGTTCCTGCTGCGCCATCCCCAGGAGATCGGCGCCCTCGCCCAGCCGACGGCCGCGTTGCCCGACGCCGGCGAGTACCGCGCCGACCTGCTCGACGCCGTGGGCGCGGTGGACGGCGTGGCCGGTGTGGCCGGCGAACCCGGCTGGGTCGCGCTGCGCACGCGCTATCGGCGGCGCCTCCTGCAGGTCGTCGACTTTGATCTCAGCCAGAAGTCCGCGACGGCGGGCGTCGGCCGCGTCGCCGCGGCCCTCGCCGACCTCGCGGGTGCGGCGCTGGATGCGTCCCTCGCCGTGGCGCGCGCCGACGCCGCAAGCCGGTTCGGGGCGGCCGATGTCGCCGCAACCCGACTCGCCGTCATCGGCATGGGCAAGGCCGGCGCCCGCGAGCTCAACTATGTCAGCGACGTCGATGTGATCTTCGTTGCCGAGGCCGTTCCGGGCGCGACCATCACGTCGGCTCGGGCCATCGACGTGGGCATCCGCCTCGCCCAGCTCACCATGCGCGGCGCCGACAGCCCTACGGTCGAACCGGTGCTCTGGCAGGTCGACGCCAACCTGAGGCCCGAGGGCAAAGACGGCGTACTCGTGCGCACGCTCGAGTCGCATATCGCCTACTACGAGCGCTGGGCGAGCACCTGGGAGTTCCAGGCGCTGCTCAAAGCGCGGCCGCTCGCGGGCGACGCCGAGCTGGGGGAGCGCTACGTCGCCGCCCTCGGCCCCATGGTCTGGACGAGTTCGTCCCGCGAGGGCTTCGTCGAGTCCGTGCAGCGCATGCGCGAGCGCGTCACCGAGAACATCCCCGCGGCCGACGTCGACTATCAGCTCAAGCTCGGCCCGGGCGGATTGCGCGACATCGAGTTCACCGTTCAGCTGCTGCAACTCGTCCACGGCGCCCACGACCCCTCGGTGCGGCAGGCGGGCACCCTCGCGGCGCTGGCGGCGCTGGCGGAATCCGGCTACATCGGCCGCGTCGAGGCCGTGCAGTTCGCCGAGGACTACCGCACCCTCCGCGTGCTCGAGCACCGCCTGCAGCTCGCCCAGCTGCGCCGCACGCACCTCATGCCGCGCCACGAGGCCGCGCAGCGGGTGCTCGCCCGGGCTTCGGGTCTCGCCGGCAACGCCGCCGAGCTCGTCGAGTTGTGGACGGAACTCAAACGGCGGGTGCGCGGACTCCACGAGCGGCTCTTCTACCGTCCGCTTCTCGCGGCCGTCGCCTCGCTGTCCGACGACGACATCCACCTGTCCAGCGCCGCCGCCGAGGCGCGCCTGGCGGCGATCGGATTCCGCGATCCACGCGGTGCCCTCGCGCACATCGGCGCCCTCACCGGCGGCATCTCGCGCAGCGCCGCCATCCGGCGCACCCTGCTGCCCGTGCTCCTGCAGTGGTTCGCCGACGGCGCCGACCCCGACTACGGCCTGCTCGTCTTCCGTCGCCTCAGCGAGGACCTCGGCGAGACTCACTGGTTCCTGCGCATGCTGCGGGACTCCTCGGGTGCCGCTCAGCGCCTCACCCGGCTGCTCTCGGGTTCGCGCTTCGTCGGCGAGCTGCTCGGCCACCTCCCCGAGGCGGTGGCCTGGCTTGACGACGACGAGGAGCTGCAACCGCGGCCGATCACCGCGCTGCGCGACGAGGTCGACGCGATCCTCGCCCGGCACGACACCGCTGACTCGGCAGCCGGGGCGATCCGGTTCCTGCGGCGGCGCGAGGTGCTGCGGCTCGCCTTCGGCGGCATCCTGGGGCTGCTCACCATCGACCAGCTCGCGCGCGGTCTCAGCGACGTGACGGAGGTCGCCATAGCGGGGACACTCGATGCCATCCGGCGGGCCTCCCCGGCGCCGATCGAGTTCGCGGTGATCGCGATGGGCCGCTTCGGGGGGCGCGAGCTCGGCTTCGGCTCCGATGCCGATGTCATGTACGTGTACCGCAGCGCGGATGCCGCCGCCGATCTGCCGCGCGCGCTCGAGATCGCCGCCGAGCTCTCGCGCCTCACCGCCGACCACCAGCTTCCGCTCGACCTCGATCTGGGGCTGAGACCCGAGGGCAAGAACGGCCCAGTAGCCCGGTCGCTCGAGTCGTACGCCACCTACTACGCCCGCTGGTCGCTCACCTGGGAAGCGCAGGCACTGCTGCGTGCCCGGGGCGTCGCGGGCGATCCGGCGCTCATCGCCGACTTCTTCGTCCTTGCCGACACCGTGCGGTATCCGGCGCGCTTCGGCGACGCAGAGGTCCGCGAGGTGCGCCGCATCAAGGCGCGCGTCGAGAACGAGCGCCTGCCGCAGGGCGCCGACCCGGCGCGCCACCTCAAGCTCGGCCGCGGCTCGCTCAGCGACGTGGAATGGCTTGTCCAGCTCGAGCAGCTCCGCTCGGCGCACGATCACCGCGTGCTCCGCACCACCTCGACGCTCCACGCCCTCGAGGCGGAGGTCGACCTCGGCTACCTCGCTCCCGGCGACGCCGCGCGGCTGCGGGAGGGCTGGCTCATCGCCAGCCGCGCCCGATCCGCGATGACGCTGTGGTCAAACCGGACCGCGGACGTGCTGCCGGCAGACCGGAACCAGCTCGAAGGCATCGCACGCCTCATGGAGTACCCGCCCCACTCCGCATCCCGGCTGGAAGAGGACTATCTTGCGACCACCCGAAGAGCACGCGCGGTGTTCAGCCGGCTCTTCTACGGCGAGGCACCGAGCACCGCGACGTACACCCGCACCCCGCGCTGAGACGTCCGCCGCGTGAAAAGAGAGGAGCCCCGCCGAAGCGGGGCTCCTCTCTGCGCGATCCGGGATCACACGCCGTAGTACAGCTCGTACTCGAACGGGTGCGGGCGCTGCGCGAGGGGCTTGATCTCCTTCTCGCGCTTGTAGTCGATCCAGGTCTCGATGAGCTCCTCGGTGAACACGCCGCCCTTGGTGAGGAAGTCGTGGTCGGCCTCGAGCACGTCGAGGACCTCGCCGAGCGAGCCGGGGACCTGGGGGATGAGCTTCGCCTCCTCGGGGGGCAGCTCGTAGAGGTCCTTGTCGACCGGCTCGTGGGGCTCGATGCGGTTCTGGATGCCGTCGAGGCCCGCCATGAGCTGCGCGGCGAAGGCGAGGTACGGGTTGCCGGAGGCATCCGGCGCGCGGAACTCGAGGCGCTTCGCCTTCGGGTTCGAGCCCGTGATGGGGATGCGGATGGCCGCCGAGCGATTGCCCGCCGAGTACACCAGGTTGACCGGCGCCTCGAAGCCCGGCACGAGCCGGTGGTACGAGTTCACCGTCGGGTTCGTGAAGCCGAGGACGGCCGGTGCGTGCTTGAGGAGGCCGCCGATGTACCAGCGTGCGAGGTCGGAGAGACCGCCATAGCCCGCCTCGTCGTAGAACAGCGGCTTGCCGGCGCTCCACAGCGACTGGTGGGTGTGCATGCCCGAACCGTTGTCGCCGAAGAGCGGCTTCGGCATGAAGGTCGCCGTCTTGCCCCAGAGCTCCGCGGTGTTCTTCACGATGTACTTGAACTTCAGCACGTCGTCGGCGGCGTGCACCATCGTGTCGAAGCGGTAGTTGATCTCGGCCTGGCCGCCGGTGCCCACCTCGTGGTGCGCGCGCTCGAGGATGAGGCCCGCGTCGATGAGCTTGAGCGAGATGTCATCGCGCAGGTCGGCCTGCTTGTCGACCGGGCTCACCGGGAAGTACCCGCCCTTGTACGGGGTCTTGTTGGCGAGGTTGCCGCCCTCCTCCACGCGGCCGGAGTTCCAGGCGCCCTCCTCCGAGTCGACGAAGTAGAAGCTGCCGTTCTGCTTCACCTCGTAGCGCACATCGTCGAAGATGTAGAACTCGGCCTCGGGGGCGAAGAACGCGGTGTCGGCGATGCCGGTCGAGGCGAGGTACTTCTCCGCCTTCTTGGCGACCTGGCGCGGGTCCTTGCTGTAGATCTCGCCGTTGCGCGGGTTGAAGATGTCGAAGACGATGATCAGCGTCTTCTCGGCGCGGAACGGGTCGACATACGCGGTCGTCACGTCCGGGATGAGTTGCATGTCGGATTCGTGGATGCTCGCGAACCCGCGGATGGACGAGCCGTCGAAGAGCTGGCCTACCGTGAAGAACTCCTCGTCGACTGTCGAGGCGGGGATGTTGAAGTGCTGCTGGACGCCGGGAAGGTCCGTGAAGCGGATGTCGACGAACTTGACGTCGTTGTCCTTGATGAACTTCAGCACCTCGGAAGAATCACTGAACATGGAAGCTCCAAGAGGGGGGTTTGGCGGGCTCGATGCGAGACCCTCTGAAACGCTATTGGGGAGCGGTTTCCCGGCCGTCTCGATATTGTTTCGGCGATGTTACGCACCCAGTCGCTGACTAGGGTTGAGGGGTGGATTCTCCCCGCCCGCTGCTGCCGCCGAGCACCTATCCGGGCGAGCGTCTGGGCCTGCCCGAGACGGGTCGTGGTTCGGTCGCTCGCTTGGGCCGCCGCATCCTCGCCCTGCTCGTCGACGGCGTGATCGCGGATCTCGTCACGCTCGCCGTCTTCGGGGGAGCGGCGTGGGGCGACCCGAACGGCCCCACCCAGTGGGCGCCGCTCGTCGTGTTCACGGTGCTGCAGATCCTCGGAATCCTGACGATCGGCGGCAGCATCGGCCACCGGCTCCTGGGTCTTCGCGTCGCGGCCCTGCCCGGCACGCCGCCCCGCTGGTGGCGTCCCGTGGTCCGGAGCCTCCTCCTTGCCGTCGTCGTGCCTGCCCTGGTGTGGGACAGCGACCAGCGCGGTTTCCACGACAAGGTCGCGGGAACCGTACTCATCCGGTCTTAGTGCGCCGGTCCCTGCCCGGCGCACCGCAGTTGGCTTGAGCGGGTGGTTGCGTTCGCGACCGGCAAAGCCGCTCGCTCGTAGAGCGTGTTGCGCTACTGGGGTCTGCGGGGCGCGCGCACTCGGGTCGGATCGATGCCCTTCGGTACCGGGATGCCCTCGTTGAGCGAGGCGAGCCGGTGGTCGACAGCGAGGACCTCGGCCTTGGTGAGGGTGTTCTTGAGCCGCGACAGCGTGCGCGGGATGCGCGCGAGCGGCACCGCGTCGGTGTCGGGGCCGACGGCGAGGGTGGTGACCTTCACGTTGGGCACGACGCGCTGCACGCGGCGGCGCTGCTCGTCGAGCAGGCGCTGCGTGCGCGAGGCGGGGCCCTCGCCGATGAGCACCACGCCGCCACGGCCGACCGCGCGATAGACGGCATCCCGGGTCTTGGCGTTGACCGCGACCGGCATCTCGCTGCCGCGCCAGCCGCCGCGCAGGCCCGAGCGCAGCACGGCTCCGACGGCACCCGGCTGGCCGGCGATGCGATCGTAGGCGCTCTTCTCGGCTCGCCGCCCGAGCACGATGACGGCGAGCAGAACACCGAAGAGGACGCCGACCAGGGGCCAGATGATCTCGCCGAGGAGGCCGATGCCCGGGATGAACACGGCGGCGGCGGCACCGGCGAGCACGGGCAGCACGAACACGAGCAGCATGAGCCACACGAGCGATCCGTCGTACGTGCGGGTGACCTGGAAGGTCTCCCAGATCTGCCGGATGCGGCCAGGCTCCTTCTCGGGGGTTCGCGCCATGCGCTCCAGCCTACTGGCTGACCGTCTCGCCGACCGCGGCCGCCCAGAGCCGGCCGGCCCGGTAGGACGAGCGCACGAGCGGGCCGGACATGACGCCCTTGAAGCCCATCTCCTCGGCCTCCTGACGCAGTTCGACGAACTCCTCGGGCTTCACCCAGCGGTCGATGGGGTGGTGCCGGACGCTCGGGCGGAGGTACTGGGTGATGGTGAGCAGGTCGCAGCCCGCGGCAAGCAGATCGCGCATCGCCTCGACGACCTCCTCCCGGGTCTCGCCCATGCCGAGGATGAGGTTCGACTTCGTGATGAGGCCTGCAGCTTTGGCCTGGGTGAGCACGTCGAGGGAGCGCTCGTAGCGGAATCCCGGCCGGATGCTCTTGAAGATCCGTGGGACCGTCTCGATGTTGTGCGCGAACACCTCGGGAGCGGCGCCGAACACCTCGCCGAGCAGCTCGGGCTTGCCCGAGAAGTCCGGGACGAGGATCTCGACGCCGGTTCCCGGGGCGACGGCATGGATCTGCCGGATCGTCTCGGCGTAGAGCCAGGCGCCTTCGTCGGTCAGATCGTCGCGTGCGACGCCGGTGACGGTGGCGTAGCGCAGGTTCATCCGGGCGACGGATTCCGCCACGCGGCGGGGCTCGTCGGTGTCGTACGCTGCGGGCTTGCCCGTGTCGATCTGGCAGAAATCGCAGCGCCTGGTGCACTGGTCGCCGCCGATGAGGAAGGTCGCCTCGCGGTCCTCCCAGCATTCGTAGATATTGGGGCAGCCCGCCTCCTGGCACACCGTGTGGAGGCTCTCGCTCGTGACGAGTTCGCGCAACTCGGTGAACGCAGGCCCGAACTTCGCCCTCGTCTTGATCCACTCGGGCTTGCGCTCGATGGGCGTCTCAGCGTTGCGCACCTCGAGGCGCAGCATCCGCCGTTCGCCGAGCTGAACCGCGGTCACGAGGCCACCGTCTCGGTCGCGTAGGCACCGAGCGCCTGGCCGAGTCGCCAGCGCATCGTCGGCACGACCTCGGTCGGGGTGACGGTGCGGCCGAGTTCGCGGCTGATCGTCGTCACACCCGCATCGCGGATTCCGCAGGCGACGATCTTCTCGTACGGCTCGAGCGAGTTCGAGCAGTTGAGCGCGAAGCCGTGCATGCTCACCCGATCGGCGATGCGCAGCCCGATCGCCGCGATCTTCGCATCGGGCGCGCCTTCCTGGCTCACCCATACGCCGCTGCGGCCGTCGACGCGGTGCCCGCTGACGCCGAAGTCGTCGAGCACCTCGATGAGCACGCCTTCCAGCGTCCTGACGAAGGCGACGACATCGAACGGGCGCGGCAGGTGCACGATCGGGTAGCCCACCAGCTGGCCCGGCCCGTGCCAGGTCATCTTGCCGCCGCGGTCGACGTCGATGACTGGGGTGCCGTCGGTCGGCCGCTCGTCGGGCTGGGTGCGTTTGCCCGCGGTGTAGACCGACGGGTGCTCGAGCAGGATGACAGTGTCAGGCGCCGCCCCGCGAACCACATCGGCGTGCAGTGCACGCTGGAGTTCGAGGGCCTCCTCATACGGCACGGAATTGGCGCTTAGTCCCGTGTCGATGTATTTGACCACGAGTCCACTGTACGGTTTGGTGCGCACAGTTCCTCCACAGTGGGCCGGTTCGGTGCGCGATACGCAGCTCCCTGACGGGCAGGCAGGCGGAATGGCCCGCACCGGCGACCGTGCGACAATGGCCGGCGTCATCACCATCACCTCGGATCGCATCACTATCGCGCGGCTCCATGCCGCCCTCGTCGCCCTCGACCGGCCGCGCGTCTACGACGTGCAGTCGACGTCCGCCGGCGCGTCGCTGCTCGTGGAGCGTCTCGACGTGGGCTCGCTCGCCTGGCATCGCTTCGCCGCGCTGTGCAGCGCGCACGGCGTGGTGCTCGCGGGCTTCATGCCCACGTCGGCGGTAGAGCCCGTGAGCGTTCCGCCCGCACCCGCCGACCACGACGTTGCGGCCCGTTCCGGCGCTCGGAAGGGACCCGAACGCCGAGCCCAGTGGCCACCGACCATGGCCCTGCGCGGGCGCGGCCGAATCCTGCTCATCGGAACGGGGGTCGCCGCCTTCGCGGCCATCGCAGCGCTCCTGCTTCTGCCGCACGGTGGAGTCGGCACGCCGACCCGCCCCAGCGTCGGGGCGGCGACAGCGCTCGCCTCGACTGCAAGCACCACGCGCGCCGGCGGCACCGCGAACTCCGGTGAGAGTGCATCGGGCATCGCGTCGGCGCCGTCGAACTCCGCAGTGGGGACTTCCGTCTCGCCGATAGCGTCGGCGACCTCGAGCACGTTTCCGAGCGATCCGGTCGCGGCCGCGCCGATCCTGCTCGCCGCGCGCGACGCCTGCATCACCGGGTCCGCCGATGTGATTCGGGTGTGTCTGACCGCCCTCGCCGATGGCGATCCGGACGCCCTTGCCGCGCCGGCCCGAGCACTGGCCACCGACCGGGCGGTGCTCATCGAGCGCGTGGGGGATTCTGCACTCATCGCCTTGACGTCAGCAGACGGCGCGACGAAACCGGCCTCGGTTCTGCTCATGCGGACCGAAGCCGGTTGGCGGCTGCGCGCAATCTTCGCTGGTTAGCGCGCCGAGCGCGGACCGGCGCAAAACAGGCGCTACAGCCCCAGGTTCGCCTCGAAGGCGCCTTCCTCGAGGCGGGCCTTCACCTGCGCGAGGTAGCGGGCGGCATCCGCACCGTCGACGATGCGGTGGTCGTAGGACAGCGCCAGATAGACCGACGAGCGGATGGCGATGGCGTCGACGCCGCCGACGGAGACGACGGCGGGCTCTTTGAACACGCTGCCGGTGCCCAGGATGGCCGACTGCGGCTGGAACACGAGTGGGGTGTCGACGAGAGCGCCGCGCGAACCCGTGTTGGTCAGCGTGAACGTGCCGCCGGCGAGCTCGTCAGGCTTCAGCTGGTTGCTGCGGGTGCGTTCGGCGAGGTCCGCGATCTGCTGCGCCAACTGCGCGATGGTCAGGTCGCCGGCTCCGCGCACGACAGGCGTGAGGAGCCCGCGCTCGGTGTCGACGGCGATCGAGAGGTTCTCGGCAGCGGGGTAGCTGATCGTCTCGCCGTTGAAGGTCGAGTTGACGACCGGGTAGGTCTTGAGGGCCTCGACTGCGGCGAGAGCGAAGAACGGCAGGAACGAGAGCTTGGCACCGGTGGCGGCCTCGAACTGCGACTTCGCCTTCATGCGGAGCTCGGCGACCCTGGTGACATCGACCTTGACCACGGTGGTGAGCTGCGCAGTGGCCTGGAGCGAGGCGACGGCGCGCTCGGCGATGAGCTTGCGCAGGCGCGAAGCAGGTTGGGTGGTGCCGCGCAGCGGCGAGATCTCCACGATGGCGGGCGACTTGGCTGGGGCGGCTCCCGGCACCGCGCCGGCGCTGCTCGCGGCGGCGAGGACATCGTCCTTGCGGATGCGGCCGCCGACACCGGAGCCGACGAGAGCGCCGAGGTCGACGCCCTGCTCTTCGGCGATCTTGCGGACGATCGGGGTCACGTACTGGGTGCCGCCGTGCGCTGGAGCAGACGGGGCCACGGCGGCGGGGGCCGATGCGGCGACCGGTGCGACGGGGGCCGGTGCCGGAGCAGGAGCAGGCACGACGACGGGTTCGAGTGCCGGAGCGGCTACGGGCGCCGGAGCAAGAGCAGGAGCAGGCACGACGACGGGTTCGGGTGCCGGAGCGGCTACGGGCGCCGGAGCAGGAGCAGGCACGACGACGGGTTCGGGTGCCGGTGCCGGAGCAGCCGCGGGTTCGGGGGCCGGAGCCGCGGCGGGTTCGGCTGCCGGGGCCGGCGCCGAGCCAGCGCCGCTTCCGTCGCCGATGATGACGAGAGCGGTCCCGACCTCCACGGTCTCGTCCTCCTGGACCAGGATCTGCTCGAGGGTGCCAGCGACCGGGGAGGGGATCTCGGTGTCGACCTTGTCGGTCGAGACCTCGAGCAACGGCTCATCGACCTCGACGCGGTCGCCGACGTTCTTGAGCCAGCGGGTGACCGTGCCTTCCGTGACGCTTTCGCCGAGGGCCGGAAGGCTGACGGATTCGCTCATGGATTGCTCTCCTTATGACGATTTTGTCCCGGATCAGCCTAATACCGACCCGCTATCGGCCAGGTGCGCGATGAGGGTGCGGACGAGCACCGCGGTCGGCCCCTTTCCGGTGAATCCGTACGCTCCGCCCTTGTTCTCGTCACTGCCCGCGATGTCGAGGTGGGCCCATGGAATGGGCGCCGCGTCGTCGCCTTCGGCGGCCGTGCCGACGAACTCCCGCAGAAACACGCCCGCGAGCAGCATCCCGCCTGCAGCCACTCCAGGATTGGCGTTCGCGATGTCGGCGACCTGCGACGCGATCGTCGGGCGCAACTCGTCGGGCAGCGGCATCGGCCAGAGGAGCTCGCCCTCGGCCGCCGCGGCGTTCCGGATCGCGGAGACCAGCGCATCGGAGCCCATCGCGGCCGAGTAGCGCGTGCCCAGTGCGGTGATCTTCGCGCCGGTCAGTGTCGCGATGTCGATGAGCTCGTCCGGATGCTCCTCACTCGCGGCGACGAGTCCGTCAGCCAGGACGAGCCGGCCCTCCGCGTCGGTGTTGAGCACCTCCACCGTCTTGCCGCCGCGGATGCGCAGCACGTCGTTCGGGCGGATCGCAGTACCCGAGGGCATGTTCTCGGCGATGCACAGCCAGGCCGTGACGCGCACCGGCAGGGCGAGCTCCGCCGCGGCCCTGATCGTGGCAAGAACGCTCGCCGCGCCGGCCATGTCGGTCTTCATCCCGACCATGCCCGGGCCGGTCTTGAGCGACAGGCCGCCCGAATCGAAGGTGATGCCTTTCCCGACGAGTGCGACGTGCCGGACCGCGCCGGCAGGCTCGTAGCTCAGCTTGAGCAGCCTCGGCGGCCGCGCCGAGCCCTGCCCGACGCCGCCGATGCCGCCGAACCCGTCAGCGGCGAGTTGGGATTCGTCCCACACGCGCGTCGCGATCGGAAGGCTCGCGACGGCCTCGAGCGAGGCGGCGACGAGCGTCTCGGGATAGAGATCGAGCGGGGGAGCGTTGACGAGGTCCTTGACGAGTGCGACGGCGCTCGCGTCGACGACAGCGCGGGCAACAGCGGCATCTGCCGGAATGTCGGCCACCACCGCGACCGCGCTCACCGGCGCCTTCGCGTCGCGCGCCTTGTACCCGGAGTAGCCGTACGCCCCGAGGGCGGCGCCGGTGAGCACTGCGCGAAGCTCCGCCTCCTGCTCGATCGGAAGCGCGAAGGCCACCGAGCCGACGCCGGCGAGCTGGCGGATGGCCGAACCCGCCGCGGCCCGGAGCGCGTCGACGCCGATCTTGCCCCCGAGCCCGATCACTCCGTATACCGCGCCGTCGACGACGAGGCGCACGAGCTCGTCGGGCGCTGCAGAGAAGCCGATGAGAGGGAGCTGTGCGGCGATGGCCGATGCCACCGACTCCGGAATCCGGCCGCGCAGGAGTTCCGGCCCGCCCGTGCCGCTCGTCGCTCCGACCACCACCACGTCTGCGATTCCGAGCGCGGGGACAACGGCGAGATCGGGCAACGTCATCGTTCCAGGGTATCGACGACGCTCCCCCGCCTAGACTCGTGTCATGCGCAATCCGGCGGACCTCTACGAGTGGGCGATGGAGCCCAGGCTCGTGCCCCGGGGTCTGCCGCTCATCGCCGGCCTCAGCGGGTTCGCCGACGCCGGCCACACTGTGTTGCAACTCGGAGCGTACGTGCTGGGCACCCTCGAGCACGAGATGCTCGCCGAGTTCGAGCCCGATATCCTCCTCGACTATCGCGCGCGCCGCCCGGTCATCACGTTCTCCCGCGACCACATCTCGGACTACCAGCCCCCGAAGCTCGCCCTCTACCTCGCCTACGACGAGCTGCACCGGCCCTTCCTCTTCTTGCACGGCTACGAGCCCGATTTCGAATGGCGCGCCTTCAGCGCCGCGGTCATCGACCTCGTCGGCGAACTCGGCGTGTCGGGGCTCACCTGGATCCACGGCGTTCCGATGCCCATTCCGCACACCCGGCCCGTCGGCGTGACCGTCAGCGGCAACCGTCGGGACCTCATCGACCAGTTCTCGATATGGCGTCCGGTCACGCAGGTACCCGGAACGGCCTTGCACCTCATCGAATACGACCTCACTCAGGACGACCTCGACGTCGTCGGATTCGTCTTCCTCGTGCCGCACTACCTCGGCGACACCGAGTACCCCACCGCCCTCATCACCGCGCTGCAGAAGATCTCCGCCGCGACCGGGCTCATCTTCCCCACCGATTCGCTGCGAGATGCGGAACGGGACTACCTCTCGAACATCGACGAGCAGGTGCAGGGCAATTCGGAGCTGCAGCGGCTCATCCATGCGCTCGAAGAGCGCCACGACAGCTACCTCGCCGAGAACCCGCTGCCGTCCGGTGCGATCGCCGACAGCCAGGCGTCGCTGCCGAGCGCGGACGAGATCGCTGCCGAGCTCGAGAAGTTCCTTGCCGTCAGGCGGCACAGCGACGACGAGAACGGCCGCGATAGCCTGTTCTGAGTGAGCAGCGAGCGCCGGGCTTGGTTCGTCTACGCCGCTGCGCTCTTCGCCTACGTCGTCGCGTTCACGCAGCGCACGACGATCGGCGTCGCAGGGGTAGCCGCGACGGACCGCTTCGACACCAACGCCGCGCTGCTTTCGACGCTCGCCGTCCTCCAGATCGCGGTCTACGCCGGGCTCCAGGTTCCGGTCGGCGTCCTGCTCGACCGGCTCGGGCCGCGTGCGCTGATGATCGCGGGCACCGTGCTGATGACGATCGGCCAGGTCGCGGTCGCCTACGCGACGACCGTGCCGCTGGCCCTCGCCGGCCGCGTGATCGTCGGCGTCGGCGATGCGGCGATGTTCGTCTCGGCCGTGCGCATCGTGAACGTGTGGATTCCGCCGCGGCAGGTTCCCCTCGCCGCCCAGATTCTCGGTGCGACCGGCACGCTCGGCCAGGTTATCTCGGCGGTGCCGTTCGCGCTCCTGCTGCGCGAGACAGGCTGGACCGTCGCCTTCCTCACTGCCGCCGCCTTCGCGGCACTCGGCGTCGTCGTCGTCCTCGTCGGCATCGCCGATCGGCCGACAGGGACTCCTGCCGCCCCGAGGCCCGCGACGTGGACGCAGTCGATCCGACAGCTCGGCGACGCGCTGCGGCGCCCGGGGACGCAGCTCGGGTTCTGGACGCACTTCATCTCTCAGCCGTCCGGCACGGTCATCATGCTCATCTGGGGTGTGCCCTTCCTGGTCTACGGGCTCGGCTATCCACCGCCGCAGGCCTCCGCGATGCTGCTCGTCGTCGCCGGCGCGGGGCTTGTGAGCGGCCCGGTTCTCGGCATCCTCGCCGCTCGCTTCCCGATGCGCCGCAGCGCTCTCGTCCTCGGCATCGTGTCGACCATGTTCGCGCTCTGGACCGTCGTGCTCGCCTGGCCGGGCAGGCCGCCGCTGTGGCTCGTCGTCCTCCTTTTCGTGGCGATCGGCGTCGGCGGGCCCGGCGCGCTCATCGGCTTCGATTTCGCCCGAAGCTTCAACCCGCAGCACGCCCTCAGCAGCGCGAACGGCATCGTCAATGTCGGCGGATTCCTCGCGAGCTTTATCATCATGTACCTGGTCGGCGTCCTCCTCGACGTCGCCCACACCGTCTTCGGACAGCCGATGTACTCGCTCGACTCGTTCCGTTTCGCGTTCCTCGCGCAGTACCTCGTCGTCGGTATCGGAGTCGGCTTCCTACTGCATGCGAGACGCCGCACGAGGCGCCGGATGCACGACGAGGAGGGAATAGAAGTCGCCCCGCTATGGGTTGCACTCTCCAGAGCATGGCGGCGACCGCGGGCCTGAAATCGGGCGCGGGAAGGCCATGCAATACTTGACTGGACCCATTCATCTCCGCGGTCGCCAGCTGAATGACAGCGACGACGGTTCCCCCGGATTTGACATGGGCCTTAGTAATGTCCGCGGATGCGGGCCGGAGGGTGGAGCCATGGCGCGAGCGAAGACTGCCGTTGTCGATGAGACCGTCGAGGTCGTCGTCGAGACCGAGGTGAAGCCGCGCGCCAAGCGCGCCCCGAAGGCCGACGCCGCGGCTGCCGCCCCTGCCACTAGCGCGAAGCGCCGCGCGAAGAAGGCAGACGACGACGAGCCCGAGCTCGCCGAGGACGAGCTCGAGCAGGACATCGAGGTCGTCGTCGAGGAAGAGGCGGAGGCGCCGGGCACGGAATCCGTCGAGCCCGCACCGGTGACGAGCGCCATCGACGTCGTGGAGGACGAGGACGGCGAGGCCCGCAAGTCGACGATCAGCGCCGACGAGCCGCTGCCCACCGGCGCGATCGTGCTGCGCGCCGCCGACGAGGACGACGACGTCCCGGTCTACTCCAGCGCCATCACGGGCGCCACCGCCGACCCGGTGAAGGACTACCTCAAGCAGATCGGCAAGGTCGCGCTGCTCAACGCGGCGGAAGAGGTCGAGCTCGCCATGCGCATCGAGGCGGGCCTCTTCGCCGAGGAGAAGCTCGCGGCAATGAGCGATAAGGAGAAGCGGTCGCAGTACGGCCGCGAGCTCTCCTGGGTCGCCCGCGACGGCCAGCGTGCCAAGTCGCATCTGCTCGGCGCGAACCTCCGCCTCGTCGTTTCGCTCGCGAAGCGCTACACCGGCCGCGGCATGCAGTTCCTCGATCTCATCCAAGAGGGCAACCTCGGTCTCATCCGTGCGGTCGAGAAGTTCGACTACACCAAGGGCTTCAAGTTCTCGACCTACGCGACGTGGTGGATCCGCCAGGCGATCACGCGCGCGATGGCGGACCAGGCTCGCACCATCCGCATCCCGGTGCACATGGTCGAGGTCATCAACAAGCTCGCCCGCGTGCAGCGCCAGATGCTGCAGGATCTCGGCCGCGAGCCCACGCCGGAAGAACTGTCGCGCGAGCTCGATATGACTCCCGAGAAGGTCATCGAAGTGCAGAAGTACGGCCGCGAGCCCATCTCGCTGCACACCCCGCTCGGCGAGGATGGCGACAGCGAGTTCGGCGACCTCATTGAGGACACGGAGGCGGTCGTGCCCGCGGACGCCGTGGGCTTCACGATGCTGCAGAAACAGCTCGAAAGCCTGCTCGACTCGTTGTCGGAGCGTGAGGCTGGCGTCATCCGCATGCGCTTCGGCCTCGGCGACGGCCAGCCGAAGACGCTCGACCAGATCGGCGACACCTTCGGCGTGACACGCGAGCGCATCCGCCAGATCGAGTCGAAGACGATGGCGAAGCTGCGGCACCCCTCGCGGTCGCAGTCGCTGCGCGACTACCTCGAGTAGGCCGCCCTTGCGCGACCTGCTGCGCTACGCGATCCCCGTGCTGCTCGGCCGACTCGCGCGGGCGCTGGCGCGCCGCCGGGGCGGCGGATCGGCCATCCCCGGCCGCGTCGTGCTGGCCCTCGCGCCCGACTACCTCACGCACGCCGTCGAGCACCTGCCGCTCGGCGTGGCCGTCGTCACCGGCTCCAACGGCAAGTCGACGACGACCTCGATGCTCGTCGCGGTGCTGCGTGCGCACGGCCTGCGTGTCTTCACGAACTCGGCGGGCGGCAACCTGCCGCAGGGCGTCGCGTCGGCGCTCGTCGGCGCGACCGGCCTCGACGGCCGGCTGGACGCCGACATCGCGGTCGTCGAGGTCGACGAGGGCTTCGGCCCGGCGCTGGCAACGACGCTCGCACCGCGGCTGGCACTGCTGCTCAACATCCAGATCGACCAGCTCAACCGCTTCTTCGAGCCGGATCGGGTGTTCGGGATGCTCACGGCGATCGCCCGCTCGACCTCGCAGACGGTGGTGCTCAACAACGCGGACGACAACCTGCGCGAGCTCGCGGCCTCACTGATTGCCGAGAGCCGCGAGGTGCTCGGCTTCGACGTCGCCGATTCCGTGCTCGCCGCCTCAGCGCACGGCGTCGCCGCGGCCGAGCGGGTGCGCGCAGCGGCCACCGACGCGCCGAACGTCGCGACGGTGGCCGCGGTGACGGGGGAGACGGCAACGATCGCCCTTGGGACGGACTCACTCGACGTGGCGCTGCCTGCTCGGGGTCTGCACTACGCCGTCGATGCGGCGGGCGCACTCGTCGCGGCGCAACGGCTGCTCGGAGGCGACTTCGATCCGGCGGCGGCAGAACGGGCGTTCGCCTCCTTCGCGCCGGTGTACGGCCGCGGTGAGATCATCAAGATCCACGGCGAGCCGACCGAGATCGTCATGTTCAAGAATCCGCCGAGCCTGCAACTCAACCTCGACGCGCTCGAGGGCGCTCCGGAGCGGCTGTTCCTCGCCGTCGACGAGGGCACGCCCGACCCGTCGTGGATCTGGGGGATCGACTGGTCGAGAATCGACCATGTCGACGTGCTCGCGGGGACGAAGGCGTGGCAGTTCGCGACGTTGTTCGCCTACCTGGGGATTCCCATCGCTCAGGTCGTTGAGGACCTCGACGCCGCGGTCGACGCGTTCTGGGCTCTGCCTGCGCCTGAGTCGCCTTCGCCGCGAGTCGCACTCGTCAACTACGAGATCATGATGTGGCTGCGCCGGAAGTTCGGCTACCTCGAGATCGAGGGCGCGAAGTGACGACGCTGCGCATCCTGTCGCTCTTCCCGCGGCACCTCGACCTCAACGGCTGCTACGGCAACGTGCTGTGCCTCGCCGGGCGCGCCGAGTGGCGTGGGATCGAGACCGAGATCATCGAGTGGATTCCGGGCGAGCCGGTGCCATCCGATGTCGACCTCGTCGTGTGCGCCGGCTTCGCTCCGCTGTCGACGGTCGTCGCGCTGGCACCTGTCTTCGCCGCGGCGGGCGAAGGCCTGCGCGCGCTCCGCGACGCCGGAGTGCCGATCTTCGCCAACGCCGCGGGGTGGTCACTGCTCGGGGAGCGGCTCGTCGTCGCCCCCGATGGCGACCGCGTGGACACCGCACGGGTGTTCGCAACCACCGAGGGCATCGGTGCAGAGCGGAAGGTCGGCGAGTACCACGTTGCCGGCGTCGCCGGATTCGTCAACCGCGGAACAGTGAGGATCGACGCGGGGGAGCTGCTTCGCAGTGGCGCTTCCCTTGCGACCGACATCATGGGGCCGTTCCTGCCGATGAATCCGTCGTTCGCAGACGAGTTTTTGACGTCGGCACTGGGGCGCAAAGGCGAGATGCTGCCTGCTCCGATCAGCCCCGACTTGGCCCGGGCCGACGAGGCTGCCGCGAGGGCGCGCACCGCGATCGCCGTGCGCCTGAATCGGCGTTAGGCGCCGTCGAACCGTCAGTTCCGCATAGTGCTGTGCTGCGCCACCGTGCAGAACTGGCCGTTGAGCGGCGGTCAGACCGTGGCGAGGGCTGCTGCGACCGCGGCTTCGACGATGTCGAGGCCGCGCAGCAGCGTCTCATCGTCGATGGTGAGCGCGGGGAGGAACTTCACGACCTCGTCGCGGGCGCCTGCCGTCTCGATGATGACGCCGTGGTGGAACGCCTCCTGCGAGACCTTCGCGCCGAAGGACGGGTCGCCGAGCGAGGCGAGGCCCAAGAACATGCCGCGACCGCGCACGTCGAGTTCACCGGGGTGCTGCTCCGCGATCGCGGCCAGGCGCGAGCGCACGAGCTCGCCCTTGCGCTTGATCTCGGCCGGGAACGCGCCATCGGCCCAATAGGTCTTCAGCGCGGCCGTCGCACCGACGAAGGCGAGGTTGTTGCCGCGGAACGTTCCGGTGTGGGCGCCCGGACTCCAGACATCCAGATCAGGATTGATGAGAACGAGCGACATCGGCAGACCGTAGCCGGAGAGCGACTTCGACAGCACGACGAGGTCCGGGGTGATTCCGGAATCCTCGAAGGAGAAGAAGTCCCCCGAGCGGCCGACTCCGGCCTGGATGTCGTCGACGATGAGCGGGATGCTGTAGCGCCTCGCAAGGTCGGCGAGACCGCGCAGCCACTCGCCGGAGGCCGCGTTGACGCCGCCCTCGCCCTGGATGCACTCCACGATGAACGCCGCGGGGAGGTCGAGCCCGCTCGACGGGTCGTCGAGCTGCTTGGCGAGCAGGGCGAGGGTGTCGATGCCGGCACCGTAGTAGCCGTCGTATGGCGCGAAGGTGACGTTCGTCAGCGGCACCGAGCCGGCGTGGCGGTAGTGCTGGGCGGCGGTGGCGGCGAGCGAACCGAGGCTGAGACCGTGGTAGCCGTGGGTGAACGCGACGACGTTCGTGCGGCCGGTGGCGAGGCGCGCGAGCTTCATCGCCGCTTCGGTCGCGTTCGCGCCGGTCGGGCCGGTGAACTGAAGCTTGTAGCGCAGTCCGCGCGGCTTCAGAACGAGTTCGGTGAAGGCGCCGATGAACTCGGCCTTGGCGGTCGTGGCCATGTCCAGGCCGTGGATGATGCCGCCCTTCTCGAGGTAGTCGATGAGGGCGGGCTTGAAGTTCGGGTTGTTGTGCCCATAGTTGAGGGCGGACGCGCCGGAGAAGAAGTCGATGTACTCGGTGCCGTCCTGGTCGACCAGGAACGAACCGTGCGCGGTGTCGAAGACGACCGGGAACGAGCGCACATAGCCGCGGACCTCGGACTCCCACTCGTCGAAGATGCTGAGGTCCACTGTCTTCCTCCGATCGGCCCCGCCGTGCCGGCGCGGCGGCGTAGGTCGAGTTTAGTTGCGGCCTCCTGCGAGACCGGTCCGGATGACTAGTGCGGCGTGGCGTCGACCGCCACCCGGGGTACGCGCACGGCGATCCTGGTGACGATCTCGTCGCCGATGGTCCCGGCCCAGGCGGCCCATTCCTCGGCGTGCGGGGCGAGGCCGGCGGGAGCGCCGAAGAACACGACCTCGCTGCCGTGCGGGGCGTCGGAGGCGATGGTGCAGGTGTCGACGTCGACCGAGAGGATGCGCGCCCGCTTCCCGCCGACGAGCACCTCCGCCTCGGGCCCGGCGTCTGGCGCGATGCCGTCCGCGAAACCCGCCCCCGCCTGGACGATCCCGTCGTCACCCCACGCGACCACGGTCGACTTCACGGTCATGACGGGCTCCAGCCCGAGCTCGAGACCCGTCTCGTCGTCGAACGGCGAGATGCCGTAGGCGGCGATGCCGAACCGCACGAGGTCGAGCCGCGCCTCCGGTTCGCGGATGCCCGCGGAGGACGCCGCGAGGTGGACGAGCCGCGGCCGGGCGCCGAGCGCCGCCGCCTGATCGACCGCGGCGAGCAGTTCGGCCAGGGCGTCCCGGTCGTTGTCGTACCCGGCATCCGCGAGGTGCGACCAGATGCCCGTGATCTCGACAACGCCGCTCCTCTCGAGGTCGAGCGCGCACCGCACCGCGGCCTCCCACTCCTCGGGTGGGATGCCGTTGCGGTGCAGGCCCGAGTCGATCTTGAGGTGGATCCGTAACGGCCGCATCGGCTTCGCGCGCGCTATCGCCTCGAGCTGCCAGGCGGCGGTGACCCCGACATCGACACCCTGTGCGGCCGCTGCCGCAAAGTCGGCGTCCCGCCCGTGCAACCAGGCGAAGAGCCGCACGTCGATGCCGGCATCGCGCAATTCGAGGGCCGCGGAGATCTCGAGGCAGCCGAGCCATTCGCAGCCGGCCGCGACGGCCTCGCGGGCGAGAACGACCATGCCGTGGCCGTAGGCGTTCGCCTTGACCATCGCCATCACCGGCGTCGGCGCGACGAGGGCGGAGAGCTTCTGCAGATTGCGGCGGAACGCGCCGGCGTCGATCTCGGCAATGGCGGCCATCACGCCACCCATTCGCGACGGATGCGCGGTCCGAGCGCCGCCGTCAGCGCCGCTGGAGTGCGCGCGGTCCACCGCGCCCAGTCCAGCGGCGATGGAGCGCCTGCGGCGGGATCGCCCCAGAGCGCCGCGACGGATCCGATCTCGGCCTCGGTGTCGTGGATGTCGAGCACCAGTTGATCCATGGCGATGCGCCCGGCGATGACGTGCTGAGCACCGCCGAGCGCAGCGTTCGCCGTATTGGAGGCGCGCCGCGGCACGCCATCCGCGTAGCCGAGCGCGACGAGCGCCAACCGGGTAGGCGCAGCGGTGCGATAGGTATACCCGTAAGACACTGGGGCGCCCGAGCCGGCGGACTTGACCGACACGACCTCGGCTTCCAGCGTCAGCACCGGCGTGGAGCCCTGCCTGAAGCCGTAGAGCGCGAGCGAGCGCCAGTCGGCTCCGATCGAGGCCGTGCCCCGAGGCACTGCGACGCCGATTCCCGGCCAGAAGCGGTGCACGCCTGCGCCGAGGGCGAGTTCGACCACGCGGTCGAGACCGTGCCCGTAGGCATCCGCCCGCACGTCAAGCACGAGCTCCGGGCCGACCTCGTCGCGCAGCGCCGCGAGATTTCTCAGCAGGGCAGACTCGGACAGCCGTGCGACGCGGTGCATGCCGTAGAGCTAGGAGGGGGGAAGGCTAGGCGCGGGCGTCTTCAGCCAGGCGAGCCGTCTCGTCGTGCCAGTTCTCGGCGACGGCGGAGAGCTTCTCCTGGTGGCGCTTGGCGTGGTGCGCGCAGAACAGCAGGTCGGTTCCGTTGACCGTGACGCGGACATAGGCCTGCGCGCCGCACGCATCGCAGCGGTCCGCTGCGGTGAGCTGCGGCTCGACCTGGAGACCCTCGGCGCTTTCAGTGGTGGTGTACGTCACGGTGCGGCCTCCAAACCAATCAACGAAGTACTGCGTATTGAAGCCATGAAACACCATCGAATGCACAGAATGCCGCGTAAGCGGTGCGTTTCGCTCACCGCGTATGTTGCGCTTGCGTTGCGCGTCGTGCGAGCGTCGCTCCCAGCGGGGCGGTGCGGGCTTCATTAGTGTAAACGCGTGGCAGCCTCCGATTATTCTGCGCGGCACCTCTCGGTGCTTGAAGGACTCGAGGCGGTGCGCAAGCGGCCCGGCATGTACATCGGCTCGACTGACGACCGCGGGCTCATGCACTGCCTCTGGGAGGTCATCGACAACTCCGTCGACGAGGCCCTGTCGGGCTACGGCACGGGCATCGAGGTCGTGCTGCACGCGGACGGCTCGGTCGAGGTGCGCGACCGCGGGCGCGGCATCCCCGTCGACATCGAGCCCAAAACCGGGCTGAGCGGTGTCGAGGTGGTCTTCACCAAGCTTCACGCCGGCGGTAAGTTCGGCAGCGGCTCCTACGCCGCGTCGGGCGGATTGCACGGTGTGGGCGCTTCGGTTGTCAATGCCCTGTCGGAGCGTCTCGACGTCGAGGTCGATCGCGATGGGAAAACCTGGGCCATGTCGTTCCACCGCGGCGAGCCGGGCGTCTTCCGGGATTCCGGCACGCCGAGCCCGGACTCGGTGTTCGCGCCGTTCGAGTCGGGCAGCGAGCTGCGGGTCGTCGGCAAGGTTGCGAAGGGCGTCACCGGCACCCGCATCCGCTACTGGGCCGACCGCCAGATCTTCGGCCGCGACGCGACGTTCCGGCCCGATGACCTGCTCGCCCGGGCGCGCCAGACCGCGTTTCTCGTTCCCGGACTGCGTCTCACGATCGACGATCTGCGCGGCCCCGAGCAGCGCACCGAGTTCCGCTACGACGGCGGTCCGTCGGAGTTCGTCGACTTCCTCGCCCCCGACGGCCCGGTGACGGACACCTGGCGCATCACCGGCGAAGGCGACTTCACCGAGACGGTGCCGGTGCTGTCGGATGCCGGCGCGATGCAGCCCACCGAGGTCCATCGCACCTGCCAGGTCGACATCGCGCTGCGCTGGGGCACCGGCTACGACACGACTCTCAAGAGCTTCGTCAACATCATCGCGACCCCCAAGGGCGGCGCGCACCAGCTCGGCTTCGAGCAGGGGATCATGAAGTTCTTCCGTGCGCAGGTCGAGCAGAATGCGCGGCGCCTCAAGGTGGCTGCGGGCGAGAAGCTCGAGAAGGACGACCTCCTTGCCGGCCTTACCGCGGTGCTCACGGTGCGCCTGCCCGAGCCGCAGTTCGAGGGTCAGACGAAGGAGGTGCTCGGCACGTCCGCCGTTCGCGCCATCGTGTCGAATGTGCTGACCGAGGGCCTCGCGGCGCGGTTCGCGTCGACGAAGCGCGACGACAAGGCCCAGGCCGCGCTGCTGCTCGACAAGGTCGTCTCCGAAATGAAGTCGCGCATCTCCGCCCGTGCCCACAAGGAGACGCAGCGCCGCAAGAACGCGCTCGAGACGTCGTCGCTGCCGCCGAAGCTCGTCGACTGCCGTTCCAACGACGTTGCGGGAACCGAGCTCTTCATCGTCGAGGGCGACAGCGCGCTCGGCACCGCCCGGCGCGCACGCGACAGTGAGTACCAGGCGCTGCTGCCGATCCGCGGCAAGATCCTCAATGTTCAGAAGGCCTCGATGAGCGACATGCTCTCCAACGCCGAATGCGCCGCGATCATCCAGGTCGTCGGCGCCGGCTCGGGCCGCACCTTCGACCTCGACGCGGCGCGCTACGGCAAGGTCATCATCATGTCGGACGCCGATGTCGACGGCGCCCACATCCGGATCCTGCTGCTCACCCTCTTCTTCCGTTACATGCGGCCCATGATCGAGGCCGGCCGCGTGTACGCCGCAGTGCCTCCGCTGCACCGCGTGCTCACGATCGGGCGCGGCTCGCGGCAGTCCGAAATGATCTACACCTATTCGGAGCCCGAGCTGCACGCGGTCCTCGCCGACCTCAAGAAGCGCGGCATCGCCTACAAGGACCCCATCCAGCGCTACAAGGGCCTCGGCGAGATGGACGCCGACCAACTCGCGCTGACGACGATGGACAAGCGCCATCGCCTGCTGCGCCGGGTGCGCGTGACGGATGCCGAGAAGGCGGCCGGGGTGTTCGAACTGCTCATGGGCAACGACGTGGCACCGCGCAAGGACTTCCTCGTCGAGTCCAGCGACCGGCTGTCGCGCGATCAGATCGACGCCTGACCGTGGTGTCCACCGGCCCCGAAGGCGCCGCTGGACCGGTGGTCGCCGCTCAGGCTCCGATCGCCGAGCCGACGCTGTCGACGACGCCGGCGAGCGGCGTACCCGATGCGTCGCGCTTGGCGAGCGCCTCGGGTAGCTCGCGGGCCGAGCCGTCTGCGCCGACCGCGCGAGCGGGAGACGGCCCGACCCAAGCGAGCGCGAGCGCGCCCTCGCCCTTGAGGAAGGTCTGCGCCCGCACGCCGCGAGCCGCGCGCCCCTTGCCGGGGAACTCGGAGAGCGCAGACACCTTGCCACGGCCGGGATCCAGACCGGGCAGGGTCCCGAGCGGCGTCGCCACCGTGACGACGACGTTGTCGGCCGTCGGATCGACGACGGCGAAGGAGATGACCTTCGCCCCGCCGGCGAGGCCGACGCCCGCCATCCCGGAGGCGGGCGCGCCCTGGGGGCGCACCGCCGACGCCGGGAAGTGCAGCAGCTGGGCGTCCGAGGTGACGAAGACGAGCTGGGCATCGTCGGCGGCCGGTGCCGCACCGACAACCTCGTCGCCGGGTTTCAGCGCGATGACCGGGAAGTCGCCCCTGTTGGGCCAGGCGCCGGCCGCGACGCGCTTGACAACGCCCTCGCGGGTCCCGAGCGCCAGGGGTGCGGCCTCCGCGGCGAGCGAGGCGAGCGCCAGTACCCGCTCGCCCTTGGCGAGCACCCCGAGGTAGTCGCCGATGCGCGCTCCCGCGGCGAGCTGCACCGAGTTCACCGGCACGACAGGCAAGTCGACGGGGGAGAAGCGGATGAGGCGTCCGGCACTCGTCACCGCACCGATCTCGGCGCGCGACGTCGTCACGATGGAGGAGAGCACGGCGTCGTGCTTCGCGCGGCGCGCGGCGAGCGGCGGCGACTCGGCCCCCTCGGCGAGGTCGACGCGCACCGTGCGGCCGGTGGTCGAGAGGTAGACGATCATCGGGGAGTCTGCGATCTCGAGCGCCGTGCCGGCCGCGGCGGATGCCCTCGCCCCGCCGACCTTCGCGATGGACGGCCGCGCCTCGGTGAGCAGTGTGCGCCGCGGGGTGCCGTACCTCTCGGCGGCCGCATCGAGTTCCTCGGCCACGACCTGCCGGATGCGCACCGGCGAGGTGAGGATCGCCTCGAGCTCGCCGATCTCGGCCCTGAGCTGGTCGCGCTCAGCCTCGAGCTCGATCTGCGAGAACCGGGTGAGACGGCGCAGCCGCAGTTCGAGGATGTAGTCGGCCTGCGCCTGCGACAGATCGAACACGCCCATGAGCCGGGTGCGCGCCTGCTCGATGTCGTCGCTGCCGCGCACGATCTGGATGACCTCGTCGATGTCGACGATCGCGATGAGGAGGCCTTCGACGAGGTGCAGGCGCTCCTGGCGCCGCGCCAGGCGGAACCGCGAGCGCCGGGTCACCACCTCGACGCGGTGGTCGAGGTAGACGCGCAGCAGCTCCCGCAGACCCAGGGTCTGCGGGCCGCCGTCGACGAGCGCGACATTGTTGATGGCGAAGCCGTCTTCCAGCGGCGTGTGCTTGTAGAGCTGCTCGAGCACGGCATCCGCATTGAATCCGGTCTTGATGCCGATGACGAGACGCAGGCCGTGGACGCGGTCGCTGAGGTCGGTGACGTCGGAGATGCCGGCGAGCTTCCTCGAGTTCACCCCGTCCTTGATCTTCTCGATGACCTTCTCAGGACCGACGAGGTAGGGCAGCTCCGTGATGACGAGGCCGGTCTTGCGTGCGCTGACCTGCTCGGCGCGCACCTTCGCACGCGTGCGGAACGAGCCGCGGCCGGTCTCATACGCCTCACGGATGCCGTCGAGGCCGACGATCGTGCCGCCGGTGGGCAGGTCGGGGCCGGGCACGTACGCCATGAGGTCGTCGAGCGTTGCCTGCGGGTTCTCGAGCAGGTGCTTGGCGGCGCCGACGACCTCGATGAGGTTGTGCGGGGCCATGTTCGTCGCCATGCCGACGGCGATGCCGCTCGCGCCGTTGACGAGCAGGTTCGGGATGGCGCTCGGCAGCACCTCCGGCTCTTCGAGCTGCGCGTCGTAGTTGGGGACGAAGTCGACGACATCCTCGTCGAGGCCCTCCGTCATCGCGAGCGCCGCCTCGGCGAGCCGCGCCTCGGTGTAGCGGGCGGCGGCAGGACCGTCATCGAGCGAGCCGAAGTTGCCGTGCCCGTCGATGAGCGGCAGGCGCAGCGTGAAGTCCTGCGCCATGCGCACCAGTGCGTCGTAGATCGCGGAGTCACCGTGCGGGTGCAGCTTGCCCATGACCTCGCCGGTGACGCGCGCGGACTTGACGTGGCCGCGGTCCGGGCGCAGCCCCATGTCCGCCATCTGGTAGAGGATGCGGCGCTGCACGGGCTTGAGGCCGTCGCGCGCGTCGGGCAGTGCACGGGCGTAGATCACCGAGTACGCGTACTCGAGGAACGAGCCCTGCATCTCGGTCGCGACGTCGACCTCTTCGATGCGCTCCTCGATATCGGCCGGCGTGCGATCTGCTGGGGTCACAGGTTCGTTTCTGCTCGTTTCTGAATGGGTCGCGCGTGTCGGGAGGGCCGGATCCACCGTGCCAGACTGAGCGCGATGTCGATGCTACCCAGCCGGCCGGCCGGCGCCCGGAGCCTTGCCGATGTTCTGACGAGTTGCCTGGCCGCGGTGCGCGGCGAGGTTTCGCCCCTCGGGCTTCCCGCCGTCGACAAGGCGATCGTGGTGCTCGTCGACGGGCTGGGCGCCACCGCCCTCAAGACTCGGGCTGGCCACGCGCGCGCGCTCGCCACACGGCTCACGAAGTCGACGACCATCGAGAGCGGATTCCCCACGACCACCGCGTCCGCGCTCGCGAGTCTCACGACCGGCGCCCTCCCCGGCGCGCACGGGCTCGTCGGCTACCAGTCGCGCGATCCCGGCACGGGGCGGGTCTTCAACCACCTCAGCGGCTGGGTCGGGGATCCGGCTCCTGAGGCGTGGCAGCCGCTTCCGACCGTCTTCGAGCGCGCCGCGACCGCCGGCGTGCCCTCCTACGCCATCGGCCAGGGCCGGTATGCGAGCTCGCAGTTCACCAGGGCGATCCTGCGCGGAGCGGAGTACGTCACGGCGGAGACCGTGGACGACCGATTCCACGCCGCCGCCGACCTGCTCGCCGCCCCCGGCGGGGCCCTCGTCTACCTCTACGTCCCCGAACTCGACCAGATCGCGCACGAGCAGGGGTGGGAGAGCGACGCCTGGGCGGCCGCGCTCGAGGTGCTCGACGCGAACGTGCGCGCGCTCGAGGCCGCGCTCGGCCCGCGCGACGGCATGCTCGTCAGCGCCGACCACGGCATCGTCGACGTGCCGTTGCACGCGCATGTGCTCTTCGACGAGAACCCGTCGCTCACGGCGGGTGTCGACGCGATCGGCGGGGAGCCGCGGCTGCTGCAGCTCTACCTCCGATCCGGTGCCTCGGCCGACGAAGCCGGGGCGCTGGCGGCGAGATGGCGCGCCGCCGAGGGTGCGCGCGCCTGGATAGCCACGAAGGCGGAGGCGATCGCTGCCGGATGGTTCGGCCCGGTGTCGCCGCTCGTCGAGCCGCGGCTCGGCGACGTGTTCGTCGCGGCACGCGCCCGAGTGGCCTACTACGACTCGCGGACGGCAAGACCGCAATCCCTGGCGATGATCGGCCAGCACGGATCGTTCTCGCCCGACGAGGTACGCGTCCCCCTCCTGCCCTTCGGGGTGTTCTAGGCGGGGTCTTCCTCGCTCCGCGACCCGAACACGATCTCGTCCCAGCTCGGCATCGACGCCCGGCCTTTGCGCGACCCGGCGGCCGTGGAGATCAGTGGAGTCGGCGCAAAAGGCTCGACGACGTCATCGTCGTCCGAGATCTCGTCATAGTCGTCCTCCGGTGCGCCATCGACGCCGAAGTCGGCGTCGAAATCGTAGAGCGCGACGTCCTGACGCTCGCCACGGCGTTTGCGCAGCGCCTCGAGAAGGTCGGCGGTGTCGTGGACGTCCTTCGGTGCCTCTTCGGTCCGGATCGCGCCCACCGGCACCGCGGCACGCGTCGGGGCGGGCTCGATGGCGGCAGGCGTGGACACCTCCACATCGAGATCGAACGCGCCGCTGTCGAACCGCGACTCGTCGGGCAGCAGCGGGACGGCCCGCAGACGGGGGATCAGACCGCTGGAGGCCTCGCCGTGCTGCGAGAGCGTGTTCGCCTCGGCGTTCGCCGGCGCGAGCGAACTCTTGCGCGCATCGAACGCCCAGCGCGCGTCGTGGTCGATGCCGTCGGCGGTGAACTCGAGTTTGATGAACCAGCCGCTCTCGGGCTCCTTCCACGACGCCCAGCGCTCGCCGTGCGCGCCGAGTGAGGCGAGGCGCTCGCGAATGGCGGCACCGAAGCTGAGCGCCTCGGCGAGGGGGTCGACCTCTGCACCGCTGCGCACCGGTATCGCGAGGGCCTGGGCGACGATGTGCTCGCGCTCGGCGATGATGGGCCCGACGAAGCGTTCGACGTATTCGATCGATGCGCCGGTGAGTTCGGCCACGTCCTCGGCCGACAGGCCGGCGCGGATATGCGACTGGACGTCGCGAGGCGAGATCCGCGGACCGGTCGACTGCTCGAGGCGGTATTGGCGCAGCTTCGCCTGCAGCGACTCGTCGATCTCGATGCGGAACCGCACGCCGTCGTCGTCGCTTGCGATGAGCGCGCCGTCCTCGATGCCGACGACCTTCAGATCCTGCGCCATGACACTGCCTCTCAGCTCAGCCCGGATGCCGAAAGGATGCCACGAACGCATCGCACCGCCTGGGAATACCGTGGGCGCGCCGCAAGTTTCCCACGGAGTCGCCGGGCACATCCGAACCGGTTTGAGATATGCCCGGTTCTGATGCAGACTGTGGCCGCCGATCAGCAGGTCGGAACGGAAATTCATCGAGAAGTGGATGGTTATGGCGACCGACTACGACGCCCCGCGCAAGTCCGACGACGACTCCGAGTCGATCGAGGCTCTCAAGGAGCGGGTTCCTGACAAGATGTCGGGCGTCGTCGACCTCGAGGACGCAGACAATCCCGAGTTCGCACTCGATGGGGCCGACCTCTCGGATCTCGACCTCGATGTGGTCGTGCTGCCGCCTCAGGCGGACGAGTTCACCTGCGTGAGCTGCTTCCTCGTCAAGCACCGTTCGCAGCTCGATCACGACACCAAGCTCGGCCCGATCTGCAAGGAGTGCGCGGCCTGATCAGCCGCAGGCGTTCATCGCGGAGCGACCTCGGCGCCGGTCAGGGTTCGAGCGAGTTCGTGCGGGCGCCGCGTCGACACCAGCCAGTACGGCACCGGGTCGGAGTCGTCCGCGATCCAGATCTTCACGACGGGCAGGCTGCCGCGCAGCAGCAGCCACGCCCGCGCGTCGAGGGCGGGGCCGCGCTGCTCACGAGCCGCCGCGCCCTCGTACACCTCGACCGCCCCGACGTACTGCCGTTCGACCATCGCACGGCCAGCGTGGAACGCCGCGTCGGTGACGACCAGCAGCGGCGCTCCGAAGGCAAGCGCGAGCACGATCGCCGCATAGAGCCCGATGCCGACGCCAATGCCCCACTGCAGCCCCGAAGGCGGGTGGATCGGCGCGAACACCGCGATCGCTGCGGGCACGAGGAGCACCGTCACAAGGAACATCCAAGGGGCGGCGTACACGCGTTCGCGGAAGAGGACCATGTCCCCATCTTCGGTTAGCCTCGTCACCGTGACCCAATCCGTCGACGTCGAAGCGGTCGCCGAGACCCTTCCCGAGTACGCGCACCCCGGCGACGCGGGGGCCGACCTCCGCTCCGCCGACGCGGTGACCATCGCGCCGGGGCGGCGGGCGACCGTGGGCACTGGCGTCAGCGTCGCGATCCCCGACGGCTTCGCCGGGTTCGTCGTGCCCCGCAGCGGTCTCGCCGCGAAGCACGGCATCACCATCGTGAACGCCCCTGGCACCATCGACGCGGGCTACCGCGGCGAGTTGCGGGTGACCCTCCTCAACACCGACCTCGACCAGCCGTACCCGGTCCAGGTCGGCGACCGCATCGCGCAGCTCATCCTGGTGCCTGTCGCGCACGCCACCTTCGTCGGCGTCGACGAGCTCTCCGACAGCGCGCGCGGCACCGGCGGCTTCGGTTCGACCGGATATTCCGACCTCACTCGCGGAGGGGCCGCGTGAGCGACGAGCAGCAGCCCGGTCCGGACGAGTACGAGAAGTCGGCGCCGGCGGATCGCGAGATCGAGGGCCCGCTCGATGAGAGCGAGGCGAATCCGGTCCGCCCCTATATCGACCTCGGCGGGGTGAGGGTGCTGCCGCGCGAGGGTCTCCACCTCCGACTCGAGGTCGAGGAGGAGACGCAGCGCGTCGTCGCCGTCGGCCTCGATTACTCCGGCTCCACCCTGCAGGTCCAGCCGTTCGCCGCTCCGCGCGGTTCGGGACTTTGGCATGAGATCCGCCAGCAGATCGCTCAGCAGGTCGTCGCGCAGGGCGGTCGCGTGCACGAGCGCGAGGGCGCCCTCGGCCCTGAGCTGCTCGCCGACATCCCCGTCGCCGGCACCGCGGGCCAGACCCGCCTGGCCCGCTTCGTCGGCGTCGATGGGCCACGCTGGTTCCTGCGCGGGGTCATCGCCGGCGACGCAGCCGCGCAGCCCGAGGCCTCCGCCGCCATTGAAGAGCTGTTCCGCAGCATCGTCGTCGTTCGCGGCACGGTGCCGATGCCGCCGCGCGATCTCATCCCGTTGAAGATGCCAGCGACGACAGCGGACGCATGAGCGACAAGCTCGGCGGCTACCGGGCGCTAGCTGATCAGGACCACCTCGACGGGCGCGCCGTGCTCATGGCGATGGGGGGCGTGCGCGGGCTCTGCGAGGCGGTGCTGCCCGGTCTGGTGTTCATCGTCGCGTACACGATCCTGCTCGCGACCCCGCTCACCGCCCAGGCGGTGCCGATCTCGCTGGGCGCGTCCGTCCTCATCGCGCTCGTGTTCACCGTCCTGCGTATCGCGGGCCGCACTCCCGTGTCGCAGGCGATAGGCGGATTGATCGGCGTCGGCGCCTCCGCGATCCTCGCCATCGTCTCGAACCGCCCGACCGACAACTTCCTCATCGGCCTCGGCATCGACGCGCTGTTCGGCGTCGTGTTCCTCGTCTCGACGCTCGTCCGATGGCCGATCATCGGACTCGCGGTCGGCTACCTCATGGGGGACGGCACGCTCTGGCGCACCGAGCGGGCCAAGTACCGCATCCTCCGGCTTGCGACCCTCGTCTGGATCGGGATGTTCGCCGCCCGACTCGCCGTCCAGGTGCCGCTGTTCCTTGCGAACGACCTCACCGGCCTCGCCGTGGCGCATCTGGTCATGGGTGTGCCGCTCTACGTGCCCGTGCTGCTCGTGACGTGGCTTCTGGTACGTCCGCTCTACCCGCGGAAGGATCCGGCGGAGGAGGATTCCGACGGGTAGCAACCCGCTAGACTTATCTCGACGTCAAGATAGATCCAACGAAGGAAGGCGCGATGGCAGCGGTTGACAGCTTCGGTGCGAAGACCACCCTCACGGTGAGCGGCACCGACTACCAGATCTTCTCCATCGAGAAGGTTCCCGGCTACGACAAGCTCCCGTTCAGCCTCAAGGTGCTGCTCGAGAACCTGCTCCGCACCGAAGACGGCGCGAACGTCACCAAGGATCAGATCGCGGCCCTCGGCGGGTGGGTCCCCACCGCCGAGCCCGACACGGAGATCCAGTTCACGCCGGCGCGCGTCGTCATGCAGGACTTCACCGGCGTGCCGTGCATCGTCGACCTCGCCACGATGCGCGAGGCCGTCGTCGACCTGGGCGGCGACCCCACGAAGATCAATCCGCTCGCCCCCGCCGAACTCGTCATCGACCACTCGGTCATCGCCGACCTCTTCGGAACCCCGAACGCCTTCGAGCGCAACGTCGAGATCGAGTACGAGCGCAACGGTGAGCGCTACCGCTTCCTCCGCTGGGGCCAGACGGCATTCCAGGACTTCAAGGTGGTGCCCCCCGGCACCGGCATCGTGCACCAGGTCAACATCGAGTACCTGGCCCGCGTCACCTTCACGCGCGTCGTCGACGGCGTCCTCCAGGCCTACCCCGACACGCTCGTCGGCACCGACTCCCACACCACGATGGTCAACGGCCTCGGTGTGCTCGGCTGGGGCGTCGGCGGCATCGAGGCGGAAGCCGCACTGCTCGGCCAGTCGGTCTCGATGCTCATACCCAAGGTCGTCGGATTCAAGCTCACCGGCTCGATCCCGACCGGTGTGACGGCGACGGATGTCGTCCTCACCGTCACCGACCTGCTGCGCAAGCACGGCGTCGTGGGCAAGTTCGTCGAGTTCTACGGCGACGGCGTCGCCTCCGTGCCGCTCGCCAACCGCGCGACCATCGGCAACATGAGCCCCGAGTTCGGCTCCACCGCCGCGATCTTCCCGATCGACGACGTCACCCTCGATTACCTGCGCCTCACCGGGCGCAGCGAGGAGCAGATCGCGCTCGTCGAGGCCTATTCGAAGGCTCAGCACCTTTGGCACGACGCCTCGCACGAGCCGGTCTACAGCGAGTACCTCGAGCTCGACCTGTCGACGGTCGTGCCCTCGATCGCCGGCCCGAAGCGCCCGCAGGACCGTATCGTGCTCTCCGACGCGAAGTCTGCCTTCGAGCAGGTGCTGCCGTCCTACTCCGACAAGGCCTCGAAGAAGACTCCGGTCATCCTCGCCGACGGAACGAGCTTCGAGCTCGACAACGGCGCGGTGGCGATTGCAGCGATCACCTCGTGCACCAACACGTCGAACCCATCGGTCATGCTCGCTGCCGGCCTCCTCGCCCGCAACGCGGTGCGGAAGGGCCTCAAGGCCAAGCCGTGGGTCAAGACCACGCTCGCCCCGGGCTCGAAGGTCGTCACCGACTACTACGAGAAGGCCGGTCTCACCGGCGACCTCGAGGCACTCGGCTTCTACACCGTCGGCTACGGCTGCACGACCTGCATCGGCAACTCCGGTCCGCTCATCGACGAGGTCTCGGCCGCTGTCAACCAGAACGATCTCGCCGTCACCGCGGTGCTCTCCGGCAACCGCAACTTCGAGGGCCGCATCAACCCCGACGTGAAGATGAACTACCTCGCGAGCCCGCCTCTTGTCATCGCCTACTCCCTCGCCGGCTCGATGGACTTCGACTTCGAGAGCGATCCGCTGGGCCAGGATTCCGGCGGCAACGATGTCTTCCTCAAGGACATCTGGCCGGATGCCGCGGAAGTGCAGAAGACCATCGACGAGTCGATCGACACCGGCATGTTCCTCCACGAGTACGGCAGCGTGTTCGAGGGCGACGAGCGCTGGCGGAGCCTTCCGACCCCGACCGGCTCGGTCTTCGAATGGCCGGCAGAGTCGACCTACGTCCGCAAGCCGCCGTACTTCGACGGCATGACGCTCGAGACGAGCCCCGTCGCCGACATCGTCGGCGCGCGCGTGCTCGCCAAGCTCGGCGACTCGGTGACGACCGACCACATCAGCCCGGCAGGCTCCATCAAGGCGAACAGCCCCGCCGGCAAGTACCTCATCGAGCACGGCGTCGAGCCTAAGGACTTCAACTCCTATGGGTCGCGCCGCGGCAACCACGAGGTCATGATCCGCGGCACCTTCGCCAACATCCGCCTCAGGAACCAGCTCCTCGACGGCGTCGAGGGCGGTTACACCCGCGACTTCACCCAGACCGACGGACCGCAGGCCTTTATCTACGACGCCTCGGTCAACTATCAGGCTGCCGGAGTGCCGCTGGTGATCCTCGGCGGTAAGGAGTACGGCTCGGGCTCGTCGCGCGACTGGGCGGCCAAGGGCACGAACCTGCTCGGGGTCAAGGCGGTCATCACTGAGAGCTTCGAGCGCATCCACCGCTCCAACCTCATCGGCATGGGCGTCGTCCCGCTGCAGTTCCCTGCCGGCGAATCGGCTGACAGCCTCGGGCTCGACGGCACCGAGATCGTGACGATCTCGGGCCTCACTGCGCTCAACGAGGGCGCGACCCCGAAGACCGTGCACGTCACCGCCGACCCGAGCGCCCAGTCCGCCCCCGGTAAGGCGCCCGTCGAGTTCGATGCGGTCGTCCGCATCGACACGCCCGGCGAGGCCGACTACTACCGCAACGGCGGCATTCTGCAGTATGTGCTGCGGAGCCTCGTGTAGAGATGCCTGACGAAGCGGGCGGGTTTCGGCCCGTCCGCTTAGGCTTTTAACACCATGGGTCTGCTCGAATCGATCAAGGGTCCCCGCGACCTCGACTCGCTGACCCCGGTGCAGCTCACCGAGCTCGCCGCCGAGATCCGCGAATTCCTCATCGCCAACGTGTCGAAGACGGGCGGCCACCTCGGCCCGAACCTCGGCGTCGTCGAGCTCACCATCGCGCTGCACCGGGTGTTCCGCTCGCCGCATGACCCGATCGTCTTCGACACCGGCCACCAGGCGTATGTGCACAAGCTCCTCACCGGGAGGCAGGACTTCTCGACGCTGCGCCAGCGCGGCGGCCTCGCCGGCTATCCCCAGCGCTCCGAGTCCGAGCACGACATCGTCGAGTCCTCACACGCCTCGAGCTCGCTGTCGTGGGCCGACGGCATCTCGCGCGCCTTCGCCGTGACCGGCCAGGACGACCGGCACGTGGTCGCGGTCGTCGGCGACGGTGCGCTCACCGGCGGGATGACGTGGGAGGCGCTCAACAACATCACCGACGACAACGATCGCAACCTCGTCATCGTCGTCAACGACAACGGCCGCTCCTACGCCCCGACCATCGGCGGGATTGCCCGCTACCTCAGCCAGACGCGCACCTCACGCGCCTACCGCGCCGCCTACCGCACCAGCCGCAGGGTCGCCGACGCTTTCGGACCCGTGGGCCGGGCGATCTACCGCGGCGTCCGTGGCGGCCTGCACGGTTTCCTCGCCCGGGTGACGAACAACGACCATCTCTATTCGAACCTGGACATCAAATACATCGGCCCGGTCTTCGGCCACGACATCCGCGCGCTCGAAGAGGCGTTCGCCCAGGCGAAGGGCTATGGCGCCCCCGTCATCGTGCACGTCATCACCGAAAAGGGGCGCGGCTACGCGCCCGCCCGCAACGACGAGATCGACCAGTTCCACGCGGTCGGCCAGATCGACCCTAAGACGGGCGAGCCCGTCGAGGCGAGAACGGGCGCGCCCTCGTGGCCGGCGGTGTTCGCCGACGAGATCCTCGAACTGGCGAAGCACAATCCCCGGCTCGTGGGAATCACCGCCGCGATGATGCGCCCGGTCGGCCTCCACAAGTTCGCGGAAGCCTTCCCCGACCGGGTGCACGACGTCGGCATCGCCGAGCAGCACGCCGTGACGAGCGCGGCGGGGCTTGCCTACGGCGGCCTCCACCCCGTCGTAGCGCTCTACGCGACATTCATGAACCGGGCGTTCGACCAGGTGCTCATGGATGTCGCCCTGCACCACGCCGGCGTCACCTTCGTGCTGCCGAATGCCGGCGTCACCGGTCCGGACGGCCCGTCGCATCACGGCATCTGGGACCTCGCGCTGCTGCAGATCGTGCCCGGCATCCGCCTTGCGGCGCCTCGCGACGCAGTGCGCCTGCGCGAGGAGCTTGCCGAGGCGGTCGCCATCGAGGACGGCCCCACCGTCGTGCGCTTCCCCAAGGGCGCACCGGCCGAGGACATCCGCGCCGTTCGCCGGCTTGGGGACGGCGTCGACGTGCTCTGGGAGGCGGAACGCCCCGACGTCCTCATCGTCGCCGTCGGGCCCTTCGCCGAGACGGCCATCCGCGTCGCCGAGCTGCTCAAGGCGCAGGGCATCGGCGCGACCGTCGTGGACCCCCGCTGGGTCGTTCCCATCCCGCGCAGCGTCATTGATCTCGCCGGCGAGCACCGTCTCGTCATCATGCTCGAAGACGGCATCCGGGTCGGGGGCGTGGCGACGAGGCTCCGCCAGGATCTTCGCGCGGCCGGCGTCGACACCGGCGTCGACGAGCTGGGCCTTCCGGATGCCTTCATTCCGCACGGCACCCGGTCGGAGATCCTCGAGGAAGCCGGGCTGACCCCCCAGCGCATCGCCCGTGACGTGACCGCGCAGGTGCTGGGCACCAGACTGCCGGCCGCGCGGCCCGAGCTCGCCCACGAAGAGGCGTCGCAGTCTCTCTGACCGGAGCGAGTGCGTCCGCCGTCTGGTCAGGAGCAGGGCGAGATCAGTCGACGCCTCTCATCGCCGGATGCGGGATGGACGCTAGGAATCACCCGCAACCGGCTCCGCCGTGCTATGCCCGGCCTCCGCAAAGCCTGCTGCGATTATCGGTGCCGTCTCGTCGACCTGCCAGGCCCGCGCGCCTAGCGCCTCCAGCATCCGGCCGACGGATTCCGCGCTGATATCGGCAGGCGGCTCCCAGCTCACCCTCCTTAGCAGTTCGGGCGTGAGCAGGTTCTCGACCGGGATCGCACGCCCCTCGGCGTGCGCCGTGAGACGCCCGCGGGCGTGCCTGTAGCGGGCATCCGCCGCGGGGTTCCGGTCCGCCCATGCTCGCACCGGGGGCATCGAGTCCGCAGCGGGCGGGCGCACGGCCGGCAGATCGGTCGTCGTGCGGCCGCGGTCGATCGCAGCCCACCAGCGGTCGAGCTCGGTGCGGCTCGCGCGGCCGTTGAACTCCTTGAGCGCGGCGAGCTCGGACTTGCTCGCCGGGGCGGCTTTCACGGCGGCCGTCAGCGACAGATCCGGTACCAGGCGTCCGGGGGAGACATCACGCTCCTGGGCGAGCGCATCGCGGGCCAACCAGAGCTCGCGGGCGATCGCGAGGCCGCGCGCGCCCTTGATGGAGTGGATGCCGCTCAGGCGCCGCCACGGCTCGGCCTTCGCGGGTTTCGCCTCCTTGGCGAGTTCGGCCTCGAACTCCTGCCCGGCGATCGCGGTCTTGCCCTGCTCGTCGAGCAGGGCGGCGACCTCATCGCGCAGGTCGACGAGGAGCTCGACGTCGAGAGCGGCGTACTCGAGCCACCCCTGCGGCAGCGGTCTGGTCGACCAGTCCGCCGCCGAGTGCTCCTTCGCGAGGTGGATGCCGAGCAGCTCCTCGACGAGGGCGCCGAGACCGACCTTAGGACGTCCCAGCAGGCGTGCGCCGAGCTCGGTGTCGAAGATCCGGATGGGGTCCAGTCCGACCTCGCGCAGGCAGGCGAGATCCTGGCTCGCCGCGTGCAGCACCCACTCCTCGCCGCCGAGCGCCTCCTGCAGCGCGCTGAAGTCGCCGATCGCGGGCGGATCGAAGAGGAACACGCCGGCGCCGCGCCGGAACATCTGGATGAGGTAGGCGCGCTGCGAGTAGCGGAATCCGCTCGCGCGCTCGGCGTCGACGGCGACGGGGCCGGTGCCGTTCCTCAACGTCTCGACCGCTGCACGGTACTCGTCTCGCGTGTCGATGACGTGGTACGCCCCCTCAGGCACGGCGCTGTCTTCTGAGAGCGAGCGCACTCACGCCCGCGGCGGTCGGGGGTATCCCGGCCAGCATGCACAGCAGGTCGCCCCATGCCTCGACGTGCGCGCCGAGGTCGACGCCGGCGGGGGTCCATGATGCGCGCAGCTCGATCTGGGCACCGTCGCCCTGCGCGGCGAGCTCGCCGAAGCCCGTCGAGATGATCTTCGTGGCCGTGCCGGATGCCGCATGGTAGCTCGCGCCCCTGACCTCAAGGGCGTCGATGAGCCACGACCAGGCGACCTCTGCGAGAAAGGGGTCGACGCCGATCTCGGTTTCGAGCGGCGCCTGGGCGAAGCACACGATACGGAACCGGCCGCCCCACTCCTCGGGTTCGTCGCTGTCGTAGAGCATGACGAAGCGCCCTGTGCCCAGGTCGGAGTCCTCGCCGTGGTCGCTCGGCGAGACATCCGCGGCGAGCGCGAAGGAGAACGGCGCCAACCGACCCGGCGCCGGGATCGACGTCACGCGGAGCTCGTCGCGCATCGCGATGCGCTTCACGGAGTCGAGCGCGCGGGCGAACTCGGCGGGCAGCCCCTGGCCCTCGGGTATGGTCGGCACGAACAGAACACTAAAGTCGCACATGAGAGAACGGGCACGCCACGCCGGGAGGCCTCATGCCACGCAGACGGTTGCGGTACGTCGTCGTACCCGTCGGCATGCTGCTCGGGGTCGGCGCTGCCGCCGCTGCGGCACTCGCCGCATCGGCCGTCGTCGTCGCGCGCACCATCGTCACCCCGCCGCGCAAGCCCGATGAGCCCATCCGCATCCTCCAGGTCGCGCCCGATTCTCGGCTCGTCACGCTGAGCGCCACGCTCGACACCGTCGTTCCCGGCCGGTACAGCTTCTGGTTCGACGGGGATTCCGGGCACGCCCGCCTCGGCAGGATCGTCGCCCGCGACAACGAGTCGGTCACCCGCGAGGTGGTCGAAGTGAGCTTCGGCGACCTCGTCGACGCGAAGCGCGGCCGCTTCGCCGGCTGGTGGTATCTCGACCCGCACGAGCTCGGCCTTCCCCACGAGACCGTGCTGCTCGAGACGGATTTCGGCGCGGCTCCCGCGTGGCGCTTCGACCCGCCGCGCACGAAGGCCCAGCGCACCCCGCGCCGCAACCTGTGGGCGATCCACGTGCACGGTCGCGGCTCGCGGCGTCAGGAGGCATTGCGGGCGGTGCCGATCTTCCAGGAGCGCGGCTACACGTCGCTCGTCGTGTCCTACCGCAACGACGGCGACGGCCCACGCAGCGACGACGGCCGCTATGGGCTCGGCTCGACGGAATGGCGCGACGTCGACGCCGCACTGCGGTACGCCGTCGACAACGGCGCATCCCATGTGGTCCTCATGGGGTGGTCGATGGGCGGCGCGATCGTGCTGCAGGCCGCCGCGCGCACCGAACTGAAGGACCGCATCGACGGCATCATCCTCGAGTCGAGCGTCGTCGACTGGGCGGATGTGCTGCGCTTCCAGGCCAACGAGGTCGGTGTGCCCCGCCCCACGGCCGAGGGCGCCCTCCGCATGCTCGACGCACCCGCCGCGAGCCGTCTCCTCGGCCACCGCGCCCCCATCGGGCTTCCGGAGATGAACTGGGTGGAACGCGCGAACGAACTCACCAAGCCGATGCTCATGCTCCACAGCGACGACGACGGGGTCGCCCCGCCGTTCGCACCGCGCGCCCTCGCGGCCAAGCGCCCCGACATCATCGAGTTCGCCCGCTTCGACACCGCGCGCCACACCAAGCTCTGGAACTACGACCCCGAGCGCTGGACGGCCGTCATCGGCTCCTGGCTCGACGAACTCCCTACACGCCCCGCCGCAGCGCGACCTGACGCTTGATGCGCCCCAGCATTCCGGTCATCCCGCGGATGCGCAGCGGCGACACCGCGGCCTCGAGGCCGAGCTCAGACGGGAAGTCCTCGGGAACCGCCAGCACGTCGTCGGCCGACAGCCCCGACAGGCCCTGCACGAGAATCGACGCGAAACCGCGCGTCGTCGGGGCCTCGGCTGGGGCGGTGGCGTAGACCGCTACCGTGCCCGGCTCGTCGTCGGCCACGTCGACGTGGATGAACACGGGCGACTGGCACTCCGTGACCCGCTCGAAGAGGTCCGGGTGATCGCGGAACTCTTCCGGCAGGCCGGGGAGTTCGTTGGAGAACTCCAGCAGCAGCTGCAGCCGCTCCGGCTGGGTGAGGGCAAGGAAATCGTCCTTGGTCTGCTGCAGCGCCTCGGGAAGAGCCATCCTGCAATTCTTTCACCTCGGATGCACGAAGCGGCCGCCCGGCCGAGGCCCCGGCGGCCGCCTCGACGGCGCGGCTACGCGGCGAGACCCGGCTCCGCGCCCTTGACGATGGGCATGCCGACCGCGTTGCCCCACTCGGTCCATGAGCCGTCGTAGTTGCGGACATTCTCGATGCCGAGCAGGAAGTGCAGCGCGAACCAGGTGTGGCTGGAGCGCTCGCCGATGCGGCAGTAGGTGACGACCGCGTCACCCGAGGCGATGCCGAGGCCGCCCGCCTGGTAGATCGCCTCGAGCTCGGCGCGGGGCTTGTAGGTGGCGTCCTCGGCGACCGCGGTCGCCCACGGCACGTTCCGCGCGGTGGGGATGTGACCGCCGCGCAGCACGCCCTCCTCCGGATAGTCGGGGATGGCGATCCGGTCGCCGGTGTACTCCGGGACCGAGCGGATGTCGACGAGCGGCCCGTGACCGATGTGCGCCAGCACCGCATCCTTGAAGATGCGGTAGGTCGAGTCGTCGCGCGAGACGACCGGGTAGTCGACGGCGACAGGGGTCGGCGTCTCGCTCGAGAGCTCGCGGCCCTCGGCGATCCACTTGTTGCGGCCGCCATCGAGCAGTCGGACATCGGCGTGGCCGAAGAGCGTGAACACCCACGCGGCATAGGCCGCCCACCAGTTGTTCCGGTCGCCGTAGACGACGACGGTCGTGTCGCGGGCGATGCCGTTGCCGCCGAACAGCTTCGCGAAGCCGGATCCGTCGAGGTATTGGCGCACGACCGGATCGAGCAGATCGGTGTGCCAGTCGATCTTCACCGCGCCGGGGATGTGGCCGGTGTCGTACACCAGCGGGTCCTCGTCGGACTCCACCACCACGAGCCCCGGTTCGCCCAGGTGCGCAGCGAGCCACTCCGTGCTCACCAGGCGCTCGGGGTGGGCGTACTCGGCGAACTTGGGCGACGGATCGGTACCGACAGACATCTCTGGCTCCTCCATTAGGCTGATGTGGCCGGATACCACGCTAGGCGTGTCCCGCGCCCCCTGCACCTGTCGGCGGTAAGACTTCGACACAGCGCCTCCTTAAATTCCACCCTGGTGACCCATGACCGCTGACGCCCTGACGAGCCTCGTCGCGCGCCAGCCCTCCATCACCGGCGCTGAGATCGTGGCGAGCCTCGCGCCGCCGCCGCAGTTCGCGAACGCATCCTTCGACAACTACCGTCCCGATGACGACTACCCGTCGCAGGCGGCTGCCGTCGAGGCGCTCCGTGCCTTCATTCAGTCGGCGGATTCCGGGCCGAAGAAGGGCGGCGGCCGGTTCGGTCGCCGGAAGCCCGCCGCGCCCGCCAGGAAGCCGGGCGTCTACCTCGACGGCGGATTCGGAGTAGGCAAGACCCACCTGCTCGCCGCGCTCTGGCATGCGAGCGAAGGCCCCAAGTACTTCGGCACCTTCATCGAGTACACCGCCCTCGTCGGCGCGCTCGGCTACGCGCAGACCGTCACGCAGCTCACCGGCTCCGCGCTCATCTGCATCGACGAGTTCGAGCTCGATGACCCCGGCGACACGATGATGATGACCCGCCTGCTCGGCGAGCTCGTGGCCTCGGGCACCCGTGTCGCGGCGACGTCCAACACCCCGCCGAACGCGCTGGGGGAGGGGCGGTTCGCCGCGAGCGACTTCTTGCGCGAGATCCATGCCATGGCGGACAACTTCGAGACCCTGCGCATCGACGGCCTGGACTACCGCCGCCGCGGCATCGACGGCCAGGCCGTCGCGTACCTCCCGGACACCCTGCACCAGACCGTCGCGGACTTGCGGGAGGCCGGCAGGACCGTCACGCTCGACACCTTCGCGGGTCTCATCGACCATCTGGCGACGGTGCACCCCTCGCGCTACATCAAGCTCATCGACGGCGTCGATGCCATCGCCCTCACGGGCGTGACGCAGCTCCACGACCAGATGCAGGCGCTGCGCCTCGTCGCGTTCATCGACCGCGCGTACGACGCCGAGCTGCCTGTCCTCGCTCAGGGGACGCCGCTGAACGAGGCCTTCGACGACGAGATGCTCGGCGGCGGGTATCGGAAGAAGTATCTGCGCTGCGTCTCGCGCATGATCGCCATGACGGCAGCGACGCTGCCCGCCTGACGCACGTTCCCGAGGGCAGAATCCCCTCGGCGTTCTGGCGGGGGATTGCCACGCAATCGGCAGCGACGCGAAACCTAACGTTTACATTCGAAGTTTCCGTGTAACCGGGCCGAAACGGCCGAACCTGCTTGGCGAAACACTCCGCCGACAAACTTGCGCAGGTACCCCCCGGTTCGCGGCTGCCTGCCTGCCGTCGACTCTCCGGTGCACCCCCAACCCAAGAGAGAGGTAACCAGACGTGATCTCGGTACTCGCTGACGAGGCTTCAGACTTCGCAACCGCAACAACGAATATCAATGCGTTGTGGCTGCTGGTGGCTGCTGCGCTCGTTCTCCTCATGACGCCCGGCGTGGCGTTCTTCTACGGCGGCATGGTTCGCGCGAAATCCGTCGTCAACATGATGATGATGAGCTTCGGCGCGATCGCCCTCGTCGCCGTCCTCTGGGTCATCTACGGCTACTCGATGTCGTTCGGTGAGAGCGACTCGGCGGGAAACATCACCGACTGGTGGTGGCCGCACGTGCTGCTCAACCCGTTCGGCGACAACTTCCTGGTCAACGAGATCGGCAGCGCCAAGGGGCTCGCATTCGTCGGCTTCCAGGCGACCTTCGCGATCATCACGGTCGCGCTCATCTCGGGCGCCATCGCCGACCGCGCCAAGTTCGGCGCGTGGATGGTGTTCGCCGGGGTCTGGGCGACGCTCGTGTACTTCCCGGTCGCGAGCTGGGTGTTCAACTTCACCACCGGCAACCCGACCAACACCCTCGGGTGGGACTGGGGCAACCATGGCTACGCAGACGGCGGCTGGTCGGTCTGGGGCCTGGGGGTGAACGACTTCGCGGGTGGAACCGCGGTCCACATCAACGCCGGTGCCGCGGGTCTCGCGCTCGCCCTCGTCCTCGGCAAGCGCATCGGCTTCGCGAAGGGCATGGCCAAGCCTCACAACGTGCCGCTGACCATGCTCGGCGCCTCGCTGCTGTGGTTCGGCTGGTTCGGCTTCAACGCCGGCTCGGAAGCCGCCGTCGACGGCGTCGCGGGTCTTGCGTGGATCAACACCCTCGCCGCTCCCGCCGCAGCCACCCTCGGCTGGCTCATCACCGAGAAGATCAAGGACGGCAAGCCGACCTCGATCGGCGCCGCCTCCGGCGCCGTCTCGGGCCTCGTCGCGATCACCCCGGCCTGCAACATCCTCAGCCCGGGCTGGGGCATCGTGCTCGGCCTCATCACCGGCGCGATCTGCGCCCTCGCCATCGACCTCAAGTACAAGCTCGGCTTCGACGACTCGCTCGACGTCGTGGGCGTGCACTTGGTCGGCGGCATGGTCGGTACCCTCTACATCGGCTTCTTCGGAACCGGCATCGGCCTCATCGACTCCGGCTCGTGGTACCAGCTCGCCGCTCAGGCGATCGGTGCCTTCGGTGTCGCGATCTACTCGTTCGGGATGGCCTTCATCATCGGCTGGATCATCGAGAAGACGATGGGCTTCCGCATCAAGAGCGAAGAGGAGTCGGCCGGCGTCGACGTCACCGTTCACGGCGAGGAGTCGTACGCGCTCGACCCCACCATCTAGTCCCCTCAGGCAGAGCAGGGCCCCGGCGGAAGCCGGGGCCCTGCTCTGTTGCGCCGCGGAGAGACTCGCGATTCTTGCGGGATCGTGGGCGATGCCGGACTCGAACCGACGACCTCTTCCGTGTGAAGGAAGCGCGCTACCAACTGCGCCAATCGCCCGCGCGGTGCCCGTCGATCATACCGAATCCGACAGGCCCGGGATGATTTGGACGGTGCCTGCGCTTTCGGTTAGGGTTGGTGACGCCCCGGTAAACGGAGCAGTGCGGATGTAGCGCAGTTGGTAGCGCATCACCTTGCCAAGGTGAGGGTCGCGAGTTCGAGTCTCGTCATCCGCTCGAGTGTGAGCAGTACGACTGATCATGCGGGCCTGGTGGCGTGGCCGAGAGGCGAGGCAGCGGCCTGCAAAGCCGTATACACGGGTTCGAATCCCGTCGCCACCTCGAGAGCCCGCAGATCCGGCGGGGTCCTCGGACTCGAAGTCGAAAACTGAACACGCACGGGCGATTGGCGCAGCGGTAGCGCGCTTCCCTGACACGGAAGAGGTCACTGGTTCGATCCCAGTATCGCCCACCATAGAGATACCTAGCCAGCGGCCAGTTATGTTAAGCCGCGTCGCCCGTCGTGCTGTCTATGTGCTGTAGCAGCAGCCAGATTGCCGATAGATCGACCAATCCGCAAAGCTAGACGCTCGACATTGGCCGTGCTGCGCGGCGCAGCACTCTGCGTCGCCAGGCGCGGCCCAGTAGCAGCCCGATGATCGCGCCTAAGACGCTCGACCCGGGCACGACGTTCCACGCGAACCCCTGCAACTCCCGGACCACGCCGGAACTCGCCTCTAGGACCGGAACGATCAGTGTGTAGCCGAGCGCCCCGAGGCCGAAGCCGACGCCGGCGCCGACCATCGCACCCCACAGCCCGGCGAGGCGCGCCTTGCCGGGAGGCTTTGCGGGCTGTGGCCGAACAGCTGTCAAGACTCGCGCGTTCTATGCACCAGAACCGGGCAAGGGGCGTGGTGCACGCAATAGGTCGCAACGGACCCAAGGTGCATGCCGGGGAGCGCGCCGTATCCGTGGCTGCCCACGACGAGGAGGTCGGCGTCGCGGGCGGCCTCAGTGAGGGCCAAAGCCGGTTTCCTTTGCACAAGCCGGGTCTCGATTTCCACGTCATCGTGCTCGACGTGATCCGCGCGGAACTGCTTCAGCGTGCGGTCCAGCATCTCTTGGGCGTCGCGCCCGTAGTCGCTCTCGGTGTACGTGGGGACGACCGTGATCGTCCAAGGGATGTCGAAACCCGTCACGACAAGGATGCGAGCTTCGCGACGCCGGGCGTCCTGCACGGCCCATTCGAGTGCCGCGACGCTCGCGTCCGAGCCGTCGACGCCGACGACGATGAGTCCCTTATCCGGCTGGTCCGCCATGGCTGCACCTCCAGGATCGCTTCGTTCGAATCTAGTGCAGCGCCTCGTCGCCGCCCAAAGGCCGCTCGAATGTGCTGTCGAAACGCAGCGTCAAGGGGAGCGTGCGACTCCCGTGGGCCCTCACGCACGCTCGTCTGCGCGGAATGTCGTGACCGCCGTGCCGATTTGCTGGGTGCCCGAGCCGCCAAGGGTGAGCACCAGAGGCTGGGTCACGTTGAGGTCTGCTCGGCAGTCGCCGCGCCGCCGGCCGAACATCAGCGTGTACAGGCATCACCCGCGTGCTCGAGCCCGACCCGCTCGATGATGTCGGCGGCACGGTGCAGCCCGTCGCGCTCGCGGATGGCGGTGCCGATGCCGTCGAGCCGGGTCCGCAGCTCACCGTCGCCGAGCAGCCGCTCCAGCGCGTCGAAGAGTTCGGCGTCGTCGAATCCGTAGGTGTTGAGGCGGACGCCGAAGCCCTTCTCGGCGACGCGCTGCGCATTGTCATGCTGGTCCCAGAAGAGGGGGAGCACGATCATCGGCTTGCCGAAGTGCATGGCCTCGGTCGTGGTGTTGTTGCCGCCGTGGGTGATGACGAGGTCGACCTGGGGAATGATCGTCGTCTGCGGCACGATCGCACTGCCCACCATGTTCGGCCCCAGCCGGATCTCATCGGCGCGCGGCCCCATGCTCACGATCACCCGGTGCGGCGTCTCGGCCAGCAGGTCGACGAGCCGCTGGAGCAGCCCGACGTCCGCTCCGCCGAGCGAGCCGAGCGAGAGGTAGATCAGAGCGCTGCCCGCCGGCCGATGGGCGAAGTCCTCCGGCAGCGCATACCCGGCATCCGTCTCGCGCACGCTCGAGTCGATCCGGTGCCAGGTCTCGTCCAGCGGGCGGCGGTCGATGTAGTCGAGCTCCTCGGGGAACACGTAGAGGTTCGCGACGGGGGAGACATGGATGAAGTCGCGCGGGCCCAGCGGCGGCGCGCCCTGCTCCCGGCACCAGGCGTCGAAGTCCGACCAGAGCTCGCCGTGGGTGATGTCGAAGGCGGTGAGGAAGGCGTCCCATTCCGATCGGTCGTCCTCGGGGTATCCCGAAAACGGCGGCGCTACGTCGGTACCCCTCACCTCGAGCGGATTGCACGAGACGATGCGCACGTACGCAGCACCGCTGGTCATCAGCGCAGGGAACGAGACGACGTTGTCCTCGACGATGACACCGGGCCGGTGGCGGGCGATGATGTCGCGCAGCTGCGGCTCGCAATACTTCGCCCCGTCGACGAGCGCCCGGTAGGTCGGCTCGACGACGGTCGCGAGCTGCTCGATCGTCGCCTTGCGGAACTCGGGCGCCGTCTGCCTGACGAAGTCGATCCAGTACTGGCCGGCCGCCTCGGGCTCGGCGCCGTCGACGCCCGTGGCGGGCGGCGCGAGGTCGACGAGGTCCTCGACGAACCCGAACGGCGCGAGCTTGCCCTCCCAGGAGCGCTCCGCGGCGAACACGACGGTGTGGCCGCGGTCGAGCAGCACCTTTCCGAGCCCGATGCACTGGTTGGTCGGGCCGTATGCGGACTCGGGCATGAAGAGCACGGTGAGAGGCGGGGTCACGCGCACAGTCTGCCAGCGCCGTGTCACGCTGACGTGCCCGTCACTGCGACGGCGGTCTGAGCGTTGCCCGCCGTCACCGTGACCGAGCCGCGATAGCCGCCCTTCTTCGACGGGGCCGTGACGGCGACGACGACCAGCGTCTTCGGCACCGCTCGGTAGGCTGGTTCGGTGACCACCGGCTCCGATCTCTTCTCCGACCCCCGCGTCGTCGCCATCCGCGTCAACGGCGAGTTGAAGGACCTTTCGAGCGAGGTTGCAACCACGGATTCCGTCGAGGCCATCGACATCGATTCGCCCGACGGCCTCAGCATCCTGCGCCATTCCGCGGCCCACGTCGCCGCCCAGGCGGTGCAGTCGATCAACCCGGAGGCGAAGCTCGGAATCGGCCCGCCCATCGTCGACGGCTTCTACTACGACTTCCAGCTCGCGAATCCGCTGACCTCCGAGGACCTCAAGACCGTCGAGAAGAAGATGCTCGAGATCGTCAACCGCGGTCAGCGCTTCGTGCGCCGCGTGGTCACCGACGACGAGGCCCGCGCCGAGATGGCGGACGAGCCGTTCAAGCTCGAGCTCATCGGCATCAAGGGCCACGCCGGCGGCGCGGAGAACGAGAGCGTCGAGGTCGGCGCGGGCGAGCTCAGCATCTACGACAACGTCGACCCGAAGACGGGCGAGACGGTGTGGAAGGACCTCTGCCGCGGCCCACATCTGCCGACCACCAAGCTCATCGGCAACGGTTTCGCCCTGACGCGCGTCGCGGGCGCGTACTGGCGCGGCAGCGAGAAGAACCCGCAGCTCCAGCGCATCTACGGCACCGCCTGGCCGAGCAAGGACGAGCTGCGCGCCTACCAGGAGCGCCTCGCCGAGGCCGCCCGCCGCGATCATCGCAAGCTCGGCAAGGACCTCGACCTGTTCTCGTTCCCCGACGAGATCGGCTCCGGCCTCTCGGTGTGGCATCCGAAGGGCGGCATCGTCCGCGGCGAGATGGAGCAGCACGCCCGCCGCAAGCACCTCGCGAACGGCTACAGCTACGTCTACACGCCGCACATCACCAAGGCCGACCTGTTCATCACGTCGAACCACCTCGTCACCTACGCGGACGGCATGTGGCCGCCGATCCGCCAGGACGAGGAGCGCGATGCCGAGGGCAACATCACCAAGCAGGGCGTCGACTACTACCTCAAGCCGATGAACTGCCCGATGCACATCCTCATCTACCGCGAGCGGCCGCGCTCCTATCGCGACCTGCCGATGAGGCTCTGGGAGAACGGCACCGTCTACCGCAACGAGCTCTCCGGGGCGCTGCACGGCCTCACCCGGGTGCGCGGCTTCACGCAGGACGACTCGCACCTCTTCGTCGCCCCCGACCAGCTCGAGCATGAGGCCGGCAAAGTGCTCGAGTTCGTCATCTCGCTGCTGCAGGACTTCGGTCTCACCGAGTTCGAGCTCGAGCTCTCGATGAAGGACGACGAGAAGACCAAGTGGATCGGCTCGGACGAGCACTGGGAGCAGGCGACGGATGCGCTGCGCCGGGTCGCGAAGGCCTCCGGTCTCAAGCTCACCGAAATCCCGGGCGAGGCCGCGTTCTACGGCCCCAAGATCGACCTCAAGACCAAGGACGCGCTCGGCCGCACCTGGCAGCTCTCGACCGTGCAGATCGACTTCAACCTGCCGGAGCGCTTCGACCTCGAGTTCACCGACCACGACGGCACCGCCAAGCGGCCGATCATGATCCACCGGGCGCTCTTCGGCTCCATCGAGCGCTTCTTCGCGATCCTGCTCGAGCACTACGCCGGGGCGTTCCCGGCCTGGCTGTCGCCGGTGCAGGTCGTCGGCATCCCCGTCGCCGAGGAGTACGCCGACTACCTCGGCGGCGTCGTCGCGCGGCTCGCGGCGGACGGCGTGCGCGCAGAGGTCGACCGCAGCGACGACCGGATGCAGAAGAAGATCCGCACCTGGGCGACGCAGAAGGTGCCGTTCCAGCTCATCGCCGGCGAGGAGGACCGCTCCAACCAGGCCGTGAGCTTCCGGTTCCGCGACGGCAGCCAGCTCAACGGCGTGCCCGTCGACGAGGCGATCGCGCGCATCCTCAAGGCCATCCGCGAGCACGAGCTGGTCGACACGGCATGGCTGAGCTGAGCGACGCGGCGCACTTCGCCGGGGTTCCCGACGAGTTCCAGCGGCTGTGGACGCCGCACCGCATGGTCTACGTCGGGCAGGGCCAGACGCAGCCCGGTGAGACCGACTGCCCGTTCTGCGCAGCGCCGGGGCGCAGCGACGAGGAGTCCCTCATCGTCCACCGCGGCCGCACCGCGTACGCGCTGCTCAACCTCTACCCCTACAACAGCGGCCATCTGCTCGTCTGCCCCTACCGGCATGTGTCGCTCTACGACGAGGCGACCGAGGCCGAGACGGCCGAGATCGCCGCGATCACCCAGCAGGCCATGCGCGCGGTGCGCGTCGCCGCGAACTGCGACGGCTTCAACATCGGGATGAACCAGGGTGCCGTCGCCGGGGCGGGCATCGCTTCGCACCTGCACCAGCACGTCGTGCCGCGCTGGGCGGGCGACGCGAATTTCCTTCCGATCGTCGCGAGGACGAAGGCGCTGCCGCAGCTGCTGGGGGAGATGCGCGAGGCGATCGCCGCCGCCTGGCCCGCTTAAGATGTTCTGAAGCCATCCCCAGTACAGGAGATTCATGTCCGGGCATTCCAAGTGGGCGACGACCAAGCACAAGAAGGCCGTCATCGACCAGCGCCGCGCCAAGTCGTTCGCGAAGCTCATCAAGAACATCGAGGTCGCGGCCAAGCTCGGCGGCGCCGACCTCGCCGGCAACCCGACTCTCTACGACGCGGTCCAGAAGGCGAAGAAGACCTCCGTCCCGAACGACAACATCGATCGCGCCATCAAGCGCGGCGCCGGCATCTCGGGTGAATCCGTCGACTACGCCTCGATCGTGTACGAGGGCTACGCCCACGGCGGCGTCGCCCTCCTCATCGAGTGCCTCACCGACAACAAGAATCGGGCGGCGGCCGAGGTGCGCACCGCGCTGAGCCGCAGCGGCGGCACGCTCGCCGACCCGGGCTCGGTGGCCTACAACTTCACGCGCAAGGGCGTCATCGTCGTCAGCGAAGGCCCCAGCGAGGACGACATCCTCGCCGCGGTCCTCGACACCGGGGCCGAAGAGGTCGAGGCGATCCCCGACGGATTCCAGGTCATCACCGAACCGAGCGACCTCGTCGCCACCCGCAGCGCCCTCCAGAGCGCCGGCTTCGACTACGAGTCGGCCGACGTCGAGTTCGTGGCCGCGGTGAAGGTCGACGCCGACGCCGAGACGGCGCGCAAGGTCTTCCGGCTCATCGACGCCCTCGAGGACAGCGACGACGTGCAGAACGTCTACACCAATCTCGACCTCAGCCCCGAGGTCCAGGCCGAGCTCGAAGAGGACGAGTAGGCCGATGGCCGTGCGCGTGCTGGGGATCGACCCCGGCCTCACGCGCTGCGGCATCGGCGTCGTCGAACTCGGAACGCCGAACTTCGTGCGCTTCGGCGTCGCCCGCACCACGGCCCGCACGCCGCACGGCGACCGGCTGGTGAGCATCGCGCGCACGGTCTTCGATGCGATCGACGAGTACCGGCCCGATGTCATCGGCCTCGAGCGCCTCTTCGCCCAGCACAATGTCAACACCGTCATGGGCGTGGCCCAGATCTCCGGACTCGTCATCCACGAGGCGGCGAAGCGGGGGATTCCGCTTGAGCTCGTCACCCCGACGGAGGTCAAGGCCGCGGTCACGGGCTACGGCGCCGCCGACAAGCGGCAGGTCACCACGATGGTCACCCGGCTGCTCGCGCTCGAGGTGGCGCCCACCCCGGCGGATGCGGCCGACGCGCTCGCCATCGCCATCGCGGTCGGGCGTCGGCAGGGTCGCCGCGTCGCCGTGGCCGACGAGGAGGCGCTCACTCCGGCGCAGCGGGCATGGCTGGCCGCCGAGCGCTCCGCGCGCACCAAGTAGAACTTCTGTTCGAACATCGCATGTCGCTGCCGTTTCGCCCGCCCCATCGCACCTAGCGTGAGGTCATGATCTCCTCGCTGCGCGGCACCGTGCTCCGCGTCGCCGGCTCGATGCTCGTGATCGAGGTCGCGGGCGTCGGCTATGCCGTCGCGGTCACGCCGGCGCACGCCCTCTCACTGCGCGTCGGCGACGAGGCGCTCGTGCACACTTCGCTCATCGTCCGCGAGGACTCGCTGAGCTTCTTCGGCTTCGCCGACATCGATCGGCTCGAGGTGTTCGAGCTGCTGCTCGGCGTCAACGGCGTCGGCCCGAAGTCGGCGCTCGGCGTGCTCGCCGAGCTCACCCCCGACCAGATCGCCCTGGCGGTGCAGGCCGACGACGACAGCGCGTTCCGCAAGGTGAGCGGCATCGGGCCCAAGACGGCCAAGCTCATCGTCGTGTCGCTCGCCGGTAGGCTCCGATCCGTCGCGCCGACCGGCGCAGGGGCTCCGACAGGCGCAGCCGGCGGGACGCGGGGTTCCGTGGCGGACGACGTCCGCATCGCCCTCGTCGGCCTCGGCTGGCCGGAGAAGACCGCTGCGGACGCCGTCGCCGAGGTCCTAGCCGAGCTCGGCGACGCTGCAGCCGAGGCATCCGGCGCGAGCGTTCCCGCGCTGCTCCGCCGCGCCCTCGCCATCCTCGGCCCTGCCGCTTCGGCCCCGGCGGCGGCGCGATGAGCGACGAGCTCGACATGGGGCTCGCGGAGCCGAGCGGGCGCGATGAGGCGGAACTCGCCTTCGAGGGCGCCCTCCGGCCGAGGTCGCTCGCCGAGTTCGTGGGCCAGCAGAAGGTGCGCGGTCAGCTCCAGCTTCTGCTCACCGCCGCACGGATCCAGGAGCGCACCGCCGACCACATCCTGCTCGCGGGGCCGCCGGGTCTGGGCAAGACGACTCTCGCGATGATCGTCGCCAACGAGAGCGGGCGGCCGCTGCGCCTCTCGAGCGGCCCCGCGATCCAGCACGCCGGCGACCTCGCCGCCGTTCTCTCGTCACTGCAGCCCGGCGAGGTGCTCTTCATCGACGAGATCCACCGCATGGCCCGCTCCGCCGAGGAGATGCTCTACCTCGCCATGGAGGATTTCCGCATCGACATCATGGTCGGCAAGGGGGCAGGGGCTGCCAGTATCCCCCTCGACCTCGCACCGTTCACCCTCGTCGGCGCGACGACCCGCTCCGGACTGCTGCCGAACCCGCTGCGCGACCGCTTCGGTTTCACCGCCCACCTCGAGTTCTACTCCGACGGCGAGCTCGAGGAGGTCATCCGCCGCGCCGCCGAGCTGCTCGGCCTCGACGTGGCGTCAGAAGCCCTCGCCGAGATCGCGAGCCGCAGTCGCGGCACGCCGCGCATCGCCAATCGCCTGCTGCGCCGGGTGCGCGACTACGCGCTCGTCCACGGCTCGACGGGCTCGGCGATCGGTGTCGTCGGCGTGGATGCCGTGCGCGCCGCGCTCGAGCTCTACGACGTCGACCCCCTCGGCCTCGACCGGCTCGACCGCGCGGTGATGCAGATCATCCTCGAGCGCTTCGACGGCGGTCCGGTGGGTCTCAGCACGCTCGCAGTATCCGTCGGCGAAGAGGCCGAGACGATCGAGTCCGTCGTCGAGCCGTTCCTCGTGCGCATCGGGTTGATCTCGCGCACGCCCCGCGGGCGGGTGGCGACCCCTGCGGCCTGGCGCCACTTCGGCCTGCGGCCGGGCAGCGCGTCCCAGGAGCGGCTCGTCACCGAGTAACCTATACTCGCTGCCGGGGCTTCAGTCCCGCTTCCCGAGCCGTGAGGTGCCCACCCCCTCACCCCCGAAAGGACCGAAACCCCCATGGGCCTTGCCCTGCTCTCGCATCTGCTGCTCGACACCCCGTCTCCGACATCGACGCCGACGACGGCCGGCAGCAGCAGCGTCCCCTGGCTCAACTACGTGATGATCGCGGTCATCATCGTCATCGTCCTCTTCATGTGGCGCAACAGCCGCCGCCGCCGTAATCAGGTGGCCGAGCAGCAGTCGCAGTTCCTTCCCGGTGCCGAGGTGATGACCAACTTCGGCCTCTTCGGCACGATCCGGTCGATCGACGAGGAGACGAACAAGGTCGTCCTGGAGACCGGCCCGGGCACGACCGTCACGGTACACCGCCAGGTCATCACGCGCCTCGTCGAACAGCCCGCCGCGAACGAGCACCACGAGGAGCTCCCGCCGACGGAGACCCCGGAGGGCCAGCCGCTCTATGGCGAGCGGATCGAAGACGAGCCCAAGACCGACACCAAGTAGGCAACCGCGTGGCAAAGACGCCAACGCCGACCCGTCAGGCGTCGCGTTCCCTGATCTGGCTGGCGGTGCTCGTCGCCGTCCTCGTCGCCGCCCTCGGCGGCGGTGTCCTCTGGGGTGGTGCGAGCTGGATGCCGAAGCTCGGCCTCGACCTGCAGGGCGGCACCGAGGTCATCCTCACCCCGCAGCTCCAGACCGGGCAGCAGATCACCTCGAACGAACTCGCACAGGCCGTGACGATCATCCGCAACCGCGTCGACGCGTCCGGCGTCTCGGAAGCGCAGGTGTCGACGCAGGGCTCGCAGAACATCGTCATCGACATCCCCGGCACCCTCGACGACGCGACCAAGCAGCGCATCCAGGCTTCGTCCAAGATGGAGATCAGACCGGTGCTGCTCGAGACGGCCGCCGCCGCCGAGTACGTCGGCGCCGACGGCAAGGCCACACCGTGCCCAACCCCGGCCGGACAGCCGTACGCCGCCTGCCCGACGCCGACCTCGCCGCTCAACAGCATCCCGTCGACGAGTCCGACGAACAATTCGGACCTCTCCTACGTCACGGCGGCGCTCGGCAACGCGTACGAGAACTTCGACTGCAACTCGCTCGCCGCCGGCACGACGAACGTAGCTCCCGCCGACAAGCCGCTCATCACCTGTGACGACACGCTCACCCAGAAGTACCTGCTCGGCCCTGTCGAGGTCGACGGAACGGCCATCACCGATGCATCAGCCCAGCTCGGCACGAGTTCGCAGGGCGTCAGCACCGGCGCCTGGGTCGTCAGCGTCACCCTCAACGATGCGGGCGCCACAAAATTCAACGCGATGAGCACCCGGCTCTACGGCTACTACGCGGCGAGCTCGACCGACCCTCGCGCGCAGTTCGCCTTCGTCCTCGACGGCAAGGTGCTCGAGGCGCCGGCGATGATCGGACAGATCACCGGCAACACGTCGCAGATCACCGGCAACTTCACCCAGTCGAGCGCGCAGACGCTCGCCAACCAGCTCAAGTTCGGCGCGCTGCCGGTGAGCTTCAAGGTGCAGACCTCGGCAACCATCTCGGCGACGCTCGGCTCGCAGCAACTCCTCTCCGGTCTCATCGCCGGCGCCATCGGCCTGCTGCTCGTCTTCATCTACACGCTCATCCAGTACCGGGTGCTCGGCTTCGTCACGATCGCCTCGCTCATCATCTCGGCGGCACTGACCTGGGAGGCGATCTCGCTGCTGTCGTGGCAGATCGACTACCGGCTCTCGCTCGCCGGCGTCACGGGCCTCATCGTCGCCATCGGCTTCACCGCCGACTCGTTCATCGTCTACTTCGAGCGCATCAGGGATGAATTGCGCGACGGACGCCCGCTGAGTTCGGCCGTCGAAGCAGGCTGGAAGCGCGCGCAGCGAACCATCTACGCCGCGAAGACGACCAACCTGCTCGCCGCGATCGTGCTCTACTTCCTCGCCGTGGGCAACGTGCAGGGCTTCGCGTTCACGCTCGGACTCACCACGATCATCGACATCATCATCGTCATCCTCTTCACGCACCCGATGCTGCAGCTCGCCGCCCGAACCTCCTTCTTCGCCGACGGGCACCCGCTCTCCGGGCTCGACCCCGAGGGCCTCGGCGCGCTGTACCGCGGCGCCGGACAGTTCCGGCCAGCACCGACTGTTCCCGTCGCGAAGACGGCGTCGAGCGCACGCGAGGCGGCGCGCCGCCAGACGATCGCCGAGCGCAAGGCCGCCCAGGCGCACCAGACCGATTCGAACGACGGAGGCGACGACTGATGGCCCAGACCCGCTTCCAGCGCTTCGGCAACGACCTCTACAGCGGCAAGCGCACGATCAACTTCGTCGGCGGGCGCAAGGTCTACCTGACGATCTCGGCAGTGCTGATGATCCTCTGCATCCTCGTCCTCGTCTTCAAGGGCGTGAACTGGGGCATCGATTTCCGGGGAGGCACCCAGTTCCAGGTGCCGAACAGCGCGACGACGAACCAGTCGATCGCGCTGGATGCGGTGCGCAGTGTCGACGCGAACGCTGTCGTTCAGGTCACCATCGTCAACGGCAACGGAGTACGCGTCACGACGGACGCCCTCCCCGACGCCGAGCTCAAGACCGTCACCGACAAGCTCGCCGCGGGCTACCAGGTCGACTCGACGACGATCACGTCCTCCCTCATCGGCCCGAGCTGGGGCGCAGACATCAGCCGCCAGGCGCTCACCGGCCTCGGCGTCTTCCTCGCCTTGGCCTTCGTGGGTATGGCGCTGTATTTCCGCACCTGGAAGATGTCGATCTCGGCGATCGTGACGCTCTTCCATGACCTGCTCTTCACCGCGGGCGTCTACGCGCTCGTCGGTTTCGAGGTGACCCCGGCCACCGTCATCGGCTTCCTCACGATCCTCGCCTACTCGCTGTACGACACCGTCGTGGTGTTCGACAAGATCCGCGAGAACACCCGCGAGGACCAGGGCGGTCAGAAACGCATCTTCGGGGAGTCCGTCAACCTCGCCGTCAACCAGACTCTGGTGCGCTCGATCAACACGGCCGTCGTCGCGGCGCTGCCCGTCGGAGGCATCCTCTTCATCGGCGCGCTCGTGCTCGGAGCCTCGACGCTGCAGGACATCTCGCTGTCGCTCTTCATCGGCATCCTCATCGGCACGTACTCGACGATTTTCGTCGCCGCGCCGCTCTACTCGTGGATGCGCGAGGGCGAACCCAAGATCGTCAAGCACGACAAGCGCGTCCTGGGGCTGCGCGCGAAGGCACCGCTCGAGACCGACGGCGCCGCGGCCGCGCGATAATCGGTACAGGAGGCGGCCATGGTTGATCTTGCATCGAACCAGACCGCTTCGCTGCGCCGCCTCGTGCCGCGCCTGTTCTCCAGGGCGCAGGGCAGCGGTGCCCTCGACCGCCTGCTGAAGACGGTCCGCCAGAACCACCCCCGGGCGGATGTCCCGCTCGTCGAGCGTGCGTACCGGGTCGCCGAGCGCGCGCACAATGGGCAGACCCGCCGCAGCGGCGAGCCGTACATCACCCATCCGCTCGCGGTCGCGCAGATCCTCGCCGATCTCGGCATCGGCTCGAAGACGGTGGCCGCGGCGCTGCTCCACGACACCGTCGAGGACACCGAGTACACCCTCGAACAGCTCCGCAACGACTTCGGCGATGAGATCGCGATGCTCGTTGACGGCGTCACCAAGCTCGACAAGGTCAAGTACGGCGACAGCGCTCAAGCCGAGACGGTGCGCAAGATGATCGTCGCGATGTCGAAGGACATCCGGGTGCTCGTCATCAAGCTCGCCGACCGGCTGCACAACGCGCGCACCTGGGGCTTCGTGCCGAGCGCCAACGCGGAGCGCAAGGCCAAGGAGACCCTCGAGATCTACGCGCCGCTGGCGCACCGCCTCGGCATGCAGATGATCAAGGCCGAGCTCGAGGACCTCTCCTTCGCCGTGCTGCAGCCGAAGCTGTACGTCGAGATCGAGAACCTCGTCAGGCAGCGCTCGCCCGAGCGCGAGCGCATCGTGACCCAGGTCATCTCGGTCATCCAGGACGACCTGCACAGCGCGAAGATCCGCGGCTCTGTCGTCGGCCGGCCCAAGCAGTACTACTCGATCTACCAGAAGATGGTCGTGCGAGGCCGAGAGTTCGACGAGATCTACGACCTCGTCGGCATCCGCGTGCTCGTTACGACGGTGCGCGACTGCTACGCCGTCCTCGGCCAGATCCATGCGCGCTGGACGCCGATGCCGGGACGCTTCAAGGACTACATCGCGACCCCGAAGTACAACCTCTACCAGTCGCTGCACACCACGGTGATCGGGCCGGAGGGCCGGCCGGTCGAGATCCAGATCCGCACCGACGAGATGCACCAGCGCGCCGAGTTCGGCGTCGCCGCGCACTGGAAGTACAAGGAGCGCGTCGCGCGCGGCGCGGACGACAACGCGAAGCCCGTCGATACCGACCTCGCCTGGCTCGCGCACATCAGCGACTGGCAGTCCGAGACCGACGACCCGAGCGAGTTCCTCGACAACCTGCGATTCGAGATCGGCGCGAAAGAGGTCTACGTCTTCACGCCCAAGGGCAAGGTCATCGGCCTGCCCGAGGGCTCGACACCGGTGGATTTCGCCTATGCAGTGCACACCGAGGTCGGCCACCACACGATGGGCGCCAAGATCAACGGGCGGCTCGTGCCCTTGGAATCCACCCTCGCGACCGGCGACGTCGTCGAGGTCTTCACGTCGAAGAACCCCGACGCCGGCCCGAGCCAGGACTGGCTCAACTTCGTCAAGAGCCCTCGCGCGCGCAACAAGATCCGCCAGTGGTTCACCAAGGAGCGCCGCGACGAGGCGATCGAGCAGGGCAAGGATGCGATCGCCCGCGCGATGCGCAAGCAGAACCTGCCGCTCACCAAGCTCATGACGCAGGACTCGCTGCAGGACGTCGCGGCGGTTCTCAAGCTCGACGATGTCTCGTCGCTCTACGCCGCCGTGGGCGAAGGGCGGGTCTCGACGCAGTCCGTGCTGGAGAAGGTCGTCGCCCGCATGCAGGCCGACACCGAGGAACCGGTCACCGAGATCCCTGCCCGGGTCAAGGGCCGACAGGTCACCCGGGGGAGCGAGTCCGGGGTCCTCGTGCGCGGCGCGCCCGACATCCTCGTCAAACTCGCGAAGTGCTGCACGCCGGTTCCCGGCGACGAGATCGTGGGATTCATCACCCGCGGCTCCGGCGTCTCGGTGCACCAGGCGTCGTGCGTCAACGTGAAGTCGCTGATGACCGGCGAACCCGAGCGGATGATCGACGTCGAGTGGGCCGACACGTCGAAGGCGGTGTTCCTCGTGCAGATCCAGGTCGAGGCGCTCGACCGCTCCGGCCTGCTCAGCGACATCACCCGCGTGCTCTCGGAGCACCACGTCAACATCCTCTCGGCGACCGTGACGACCTCGAACGATCGGATCGCCTACAGCAGGTACCTCTTCGAGATGGGCGATGCCACGCACCTCGACCGTGTGCTCAACGCCGTCCGCCGCATCGATGCGGTGTACGACGTGTACCGGGTGTCTGCCAACTGACCGCGCCGCCGCTGCTGCGGCGCCGGCCTTCGGCGGCGGCTCTCGCGCGACGATCCACTGGATCGTCGCCGTTCAGCGATAGCCGTTCCGCGAACCGGCCAGCACGTCGCCGCGTCGCGGCAGGCTGGTCAGGTGCATGCCTCACGTTCAAGCGCGCGGAGGCGGGCTGCCGCGGTGCGGCTGCCGGGGTTGCGGGCGTCGAGGGCGACCCGACCGAGGGCTGCGGCCAGGGCCCGCGGACGCGCGTGCGCGGCATCCCGCATCGCGTCGTCGATCAATCCGGAAATCGGTTCCGGCTGGAAGGCGAGGTCGTAGAGCGTGCGCCAGAGGCTCGCGACGAGGATTCCGCCGAGTTCGGCGCATTCCTCGGGCAGGAGGCTCGTTTCGCGCACGGCGAGGCCCTGCATGTTCATGGCATAGGTCCGGTCGGTGCGGGTCATCGCCACCGTCGGCACGGACGGTTCGACGGCGAGGAAGCCGTGCACCCACAGCGCGCTGTCGCGCTCGGGGACGAGCTTCCCGGGCAGGCGCAGGCCCAGCGCCGCGGCACGGTGGTGCGCGGTCACCGGTTCGTCGGCACCGACGACGCCGGCACCGAGCGCGAACACCTCGCCGTCGAGGCGCAGGGCGCTGAGCTCGGCGATGGGCATGTCGCGGTGCGACAGGACGGGCGGGATGACGGACGACACGGGCTCATGATGCCGCGACGGCGCGGCGCGCCACGCAACCCTGTGGAGAAGGCAGGTCGGGCTACTTCAGCGCGTTGAGCCACGCCTTGCGGGCGTCGATCGCTTCCTGGGCGTCGGCCGCGGCCTTCGCGTCACCCGCCGACTTCGCCTCGGCGAGCTCGGTCTCGAGGCGCGCGATGGCGTCCTCGAGCTGCGCCGCGAGACCGGCGGAGCGCGCCTGCTTCTCGGGGTTGTTGCGCCGCCAGTGGTCTTCGTCGAGCTTGCGCACGGCGGCTTCGATCGTGCGCAGCCGGTCCTCGACGACGCGCACCTGCTCGCGAGGCACCCTGCCGATGGCGTCCCAGCGGCGCTGGATGTCGGAGAGCCTGCTCTTGGCGTGGGCGAGATCGGTGGCCGTGGCCAGCGGCTCGGCTTCGGCGAGCAGTGCGAGCTTCGCCTCGAGGTTCGCGCCGTACTCGACGCTCTCGGCAGCGGCGACGTCGGCCTTGGCGGCGTAGATCTGGTCGCCGATCGCCTTGAAGCGCGCCCAGAGGGTGTCGTCGTCACGCTTGCCGGCGCGGCCGGCAAGCTTCCACTCGTCGAGCAGGGTGCGGTAGGCGGGGATGGCGTCGGCACCCCTGGTGACGAGCGCCTCGGCCTTCTCGATGAGGGCGTGCTTGGCGGCGCGGGCGTCGCGGTGCACGGAATCCAGTTCGGCATAGAACGCCTTGCGGTGCTGCTCGATGGAGGTTCGCGCCGTGCGGAAACGCTTCCACAGCTCGTTCGCGGCGTCCTTCGGCAGCCGCGGGCCGGTCTGCTGGTGGGCCTGCCACTTCTGGAAGAGCGCGTCGAGCTCGGTCGTCACCTGCTTCCAGTTCGCCTTCGCCGGATCTTCGGCGGCGAGTTTCTCGGCGGAGACGACGATCGCCTCGCGTTCGGCGAGCGCGGCGCCGACGATCGCCTTCGCCTCGGCCGACTGCTGCTCGGTGAGCTCCTCGACGGAGCCGCCCAGCGTGTCGAGCCGGGTCAGAAGCGACGCGAAGTCGCCGACCGCGTTCGCGCCGTCGAGGTTCTTCTTCAACGAGACCACGGACTTCGCGACGTCGGCGGCCGGTGCGCCGCGCCGGGCGCGCTGCTCGAGCAGCGATACCTGGCCCGCGAGGTCGGCGAACTTGCGCTCGAAGTAGGCGAGGGCTTCTTCCGGCGAGGCGTCCGGATATTCGCCGACGACGCGCTCGCCATCGCCGTCTCGGACGTACACGGTTCCGTCTTCTGCGACACGGCCCCAGGGCCGCTGTTCAGGATTGGACAAAGCCCCACCTTGCTCGGGCGGCCGATGGCTCGGCCGATGCTGACACGGCGTTCAGCCTATTGCAGGGCCGGAAACGGGCGCGACCGGGCTACTTGATCGTTACCGAGGTGATCGTCGTCGCGACCTTCGGGGTGCCGTCGCCGGGGGCGGACGGGTTGGAATCCGTCTCGCCCTTGTCCACGACCTGGGTGACCAGGCCGGAGAGGCCGCTCGTCACCTTTCCGACCACGGTGTAGCCGCCGACGATGTCGGACGGGATCGTCGACTCCTGGTAGACGATGAAGAACTGGCTGCCGTTGCTGTAGCCGTTGTCGCTCTGCCGGGCCATCGCAATGACGCCGGTCGCGTAGACGTTGTCGGCCGGAGCGTTCTCGACCGGACCGTAGCTGTAGCCGGGACCGCCGCTGCCCGCGGTCGCGACGGTCCTGCCACCGCCGCACTGCAGCACGTAGATGCCCGAGGTCGTCAGACGGTGGCAGACCGTGCCGTCGTACCAGCCCGATCTGATGAGCGAGATGACCGCGGATGCCGCCTGCGGGGCGGCCTTGCCGTCGAGCTCGATGCCGAGCGCGATGGTCTTGTTGAGCGTCAGCGTGCCGGTCCAGGAGCGGTTCGCGGCGACGGTCTGGGCTGGGACGTTGCCCTGATTCCCGCCCGTGGCGCTGGGCGAGGCGCTCGACGCGGCCGGCGAGGGGGTGTTCGAAGCGCTGGAACTCGGCACCGGCTCGGGGGCGCCGGGACCGGCGCCGAAGTAGCCGAGCTGAGCTCCGACGGCGATGATCGCAGCAACGATGACGCCGAAACCGGCCGCGATGTTGTCGCGGCGACGACGGCGCAGTCTCGCCTGGTGCACGCCCTGGCGCGCCTGGTAGGCGCGGAGCCGCTCCCGCGCGACACGGGCTTCGCGGTCGGTCTTCTTGGCCACAGGAGTCCTTTCGAGTCCGGGGAAACCCTACTGAGTCGCGCTCTGCGCGCCCAAACCGCCGCGAAGTGCGCCGGATCGACGCTTCCCGCCGGTTTTAGCGTCGATCCGGCGCACTTCGGGTGGATGGCGAGCGGGCCCGGAGCGCCGGAGAGCAGCGTCGGCGCCCGAACGTAGGCTTGCGGCATGGCGGAGTCGCGGGTCGGGCTGATGAGCGGCCAGGTGCCGCTCGCCGTGCGCATGCGGCCTCGCACGATCGACGAGATCGCCGGGCAGAAGCACCTGCTGGCGGCGGGGTCGCCGCTCGTTGCGCTCGCGAGCGACGCCATCGGCGACCGCGGCAATGTCTCGGTCATCCTGTGGGGTCCGCCCGGCACCGGCAAGACGACGATCGCCCAGGTCATCGCGCGCTCTTCGGGGCGGCGCTTCGTCGAGCTGTCCGCGGTGTCGGCCGGCGTCAAGGACGTCCGGCAGGTGATGGACGAGGCGCAGTCCAACCGCGACCTCTATGGCATCTCGACCGTGCTCTTCCTGGACGAGATCCACCGCTTCAGCAAGGCCCAGCAGGACGCGCTCCTGCCCGGCGTCGAGAACGGCTGGGTCATCCTCGTCGCGGCGACGACGGAGAACCCGTCCTTCTCCGTCATTCCGCCGCTGCTGTCGCGCTCGCTGCTGCTCACCCTGGAAACCCTCTCGGACGACGACCTCGGCACCGTCATCGACCGTGCCGTCGCCGACGAGCGCGGTCTCGGCGGCCGGTTCGCTCTGGAACCCGCGGCGCGCTCGGCGATCATCCAGCTCGCCTCGGGCGACGCCCGGCGCGCGCTCACGGCCCTCGAGGCGGCATCCGTCGGCGCGGACGCCTCCCACACCGGCACCATCACCGCCGAGCTCGTCTCGCACGCCGTCGACCGCGCGCTGCTGCGCTACGACCGGCAGGGTGACGAGCACTACGACGTCATCAGCGCCTTCATCAAGTCGATGCGCGGCTCCGATGCCGACGCGGCGCTGCACTACCTCGCCCGCATGATCGAGGCAGGTGAGGATCCGCGCTTCATTGCCCGCCGGATGATCGTCCTCGCCGCCGAGGACATCGGGATGGCCGACCCCCGCGCGCTGCAGATGGCCGTGGCCGCCGCCGACGCGGTGCAGTACATCGGCATGCCCGAGGGGCGCATCCCGCTCGCCGAGGCCGTGGTCTACCTCGCGACCGCGCCGAAGTCGAACGCAGTGATCGTCGGGGTGGACTCCGCCCTGGCCGACGTCCGCGCCGGGAAGATGGGGCGCGTCCCCCCGCATCTGCGCGACGCCCACTACCCGGGTGCGAAGAAGCTCGGCCACGGCAAGGGGTACCAGTACGCGCACGACTCGGAGGCGGGCGTCGTCGAGCAGCAGTACCTGCCCGACGAGATCGCCGAGGCTTCGTACTACCGCCCCACCGAGCACGGCTTCGAGCGTGAGATCGCGTCGCGGTGGGAGCAGCTGAAGCGGATCATCCGGGGGAAGTAGGGGCAGTCGGCGCCTCGCTCAGCAGGTCGCCCCGCCCTTCGGGCTGACTTTCTCCGCGGCGCGGCACAGCAGGGATGCCCCGGCGGCGTGTCGGACCGGATCTCAGCCCGAGAGAACGCAGTCGGCATGCCATGCCGGGGACGCCGGAGCAGGGCGAGCTCTGATAGGCTCTATTGGTTTGGTGCGCGCCCTGTAGCCGGGTGCCCCGAGCAATCCCTCACTGAATTGATGTCGCTCGCCCTGCGGGCGACGAGATGACCGGCCCCGAAAGGCGGGGGCGGTCGGTGTGCGAATTCAGCGCACACGCTCCGTCGGGAGATCGAATTCAACGAAAGGAATCCGCGTGTCCTCACGTGCCCGCAGCAAGACCCGCGAGTCCAGAGCTCTCGGCATCGCACTCACCCCGAAGGCCGCCCGCTACCTCGAGAAGCGTCCGTACGCTCCCGGTGAGCACGGCCGCACCAAGCGCAAGAGCGACAGCGACTATGCCGTCCGCCTGCGCGAGAAGCAGCGCCTCCGCGCCCAGTACGGCATCCAGGAGAAGCAGCTGCGCATCGTCTTCAACGAGGCGCACCGCACCCAGGGCCTCACCGGTGAGAACCTCGTCGAGCTCCTCGAAATGCGTCTCGACGCCCTCGTGCTCCGCGCCGGCTTCGCCCGCACCACCTCGCAGGCGCGCCAGTTCGTCACTCACCGCCACATCCTCGTCGACGGCCAGATCGTCGACCGCCCGTCCTTCCGCGTGAAGCCGGGCCAGCTCATCCACGTCAAGGCCCGCTCCGAGGGCACCGAGCCGTTCCAGGTCGCGGCCGCCGGCGGTCACGTCGACGTGCTACCCAAGGTCCCGGCCTATCTCGAGGTCGAGCTGGACAAGCTTCAGGCGCGCCTGGTGCGCCGCCCGAAGCGAGCCGAAGTGCCGATCACGTGCGAGGTTCAGCTCGTCGTCGAGTACTACGCGGCTCGCTAGCGCTCAGAGCAACGGCCCGGTGGGCCGTTGCGCGCGCGAGCCGCCGCCGAAGGCGGAGGTAGCGTTCCGGACGGTCCGGTGGACCGCCCTGCCGCCGCCGATAGGCGGGTTGTGCACAAACCGTTAGCCTTGAGGGCGGGGTTCTTCGGAATCCCGCCCTCGTGCTCTCTACTCGATCGGAAGTGACGAAATGAAGAGTGTCCTCTGGCTGCTTGCCGGGGCCGTCGCCGGCTTCGCCGTCGCCCACCAGGTCAACAAGACCGAGCAGGGCCGGAAATTCTTCTCCGAACTCGACCAGAAGGCGCACGACTTCGGCGCCGCGGTCGCCGAGGGCTACTACGCGCGTGAGGCCGAGTTGCGCGGCAAGAGCGAGTAAGGGCGCGCCGCACCTTCATGCAGACCGCTGAAATCCACCGCCGCTATCTCGATTTCTTCGCAGCGCGCGGACACACCATCGTGCCGTCGGCGTCCCTCGTCAGCGATGACCCGTCGCTGCTCTTCACCGTCGCCGGCATGGTGCCGTTCATCCCGTACCTCACCGGCATCGAGCCGGCACCGTACCCGCGCGCGGCCGATGTGCAGAAGTGCATCCGCACCAACGACATCGACGAGGTCGGCAAGACCGCCCGGCACGGCACCTTCTTCCAGATGCTCGGCAATTGGTCGTTCGGCGACTATTTCAAGGCCGGCGCGATCGAATACGCCTGGGAGCTGCTCACCCAGCCGGAGAGCGATGGCGGGCTAGGCTTCCGGGAATCCGACCTCTGGGTCACCGTCTTCGAGGACGACGACGAGGCCATCGCGCTGTGGAAGCAGATCGCGGGATTGCCCGACGAGCGCATCCAGCGCTTCGGGCGCAGCGACAACTTCTGGTCCACCGGCCAGGCCGGCCCCGCCGGCCCCTGCTCGGAGATCTACTTCGACCGCGGCCCGAAGTACGGCCCGGACGGCGGACCCCAGGTCGACGACACCCGGTACCTCGAGATCTGGAACCTCGTGTTCATGCAGAACCTCATCGCCAACGTGAAGTCGAAGACCGAGTTCGACGTCGTCGGCGAGCTGCCGATGAAGAACATCGACACCGGAATGGGCCTCGAGCGCGTCGCCTTCATCAAGCAGGGCGTCGAGAACATGTACGAGATCGACCAGGTGCGCCCCGTGCTCGACCGCGCGGCCGCGATCGCCCGCAAGACCTATGGCGCCGGGCACGACGACGACGTGCGCCTGCGCGTCATCGCCGACCACGTGCGCTCCTCGCTCATGCTCATGGGCGATGGCGTCACGCCGTCGAACGACGGGCGCGGCTACGTGCTGCGCCGCCTGCTGCGCCGCACCGTGCGCGCACTGCGCCTCATGGGCGTCGACGGCGCGGTGTTCCCCGAACTCTTCGAGACCTCGCGCGACGCCATGAAGACGGCCTGGCCCGAGGTGGCGAGCGACTTCGCGCGCATCTCGAGCATCGCCTACGGCGAGGAGGAGGCGTTCCTGCGCACCCTCGCCGGAGGCACGACGATCCTCGACGTCGCCGTGGCGGAGTCGAAGGCATCCGGCGCCGCGGTGCTGGCCGGCGACACCGCCTTCCTGCTGCACGACACCTACGGATTCCCCATCGACCTCACCCTCGAGATCGCCGACGAAGCCGGGCTGTCGGTCGACCGCGCGGCGTTCGACTCGCTCATGCACGAGCAGCGCGCCCGCGCCAAGGCCGATGCCAAGGCGAAGAAGGGCCAACGCGCCGACCTCTCGGCGTACCGCCCGCTCCGGGCGCTCGGCGAGACCGTGTTCACCGGGTACACCGACCTCGACACCGAGTCGGAGGTGCTCGGCGTGCTCGTCGACGGCGCCGCCGTCCCCGTCGCACGCGAGGGCGACATCGCCGAGGTCATCCTGCGCGAGACCTCCCTCTACGCCGAGTCGGGCGGCCAGGATGCCGACCAGGGCACCATCGTCGGCCCGGGCTACGAGCTCGAGGTCCTCGATGTGCAGCGCCCGGTGAAGGGCCTCATCAGCCATACCGTGAAGGTGCTCGTCGGCGAGGTCGGCGCCGGCTACCGCGCGACGACGCTCGTCGACCGGCAGTACCGGCACGCCGCCGCCCAAGCCCACACCGCGACGCACCTCGTGCACGCGGGCCTCCGCCAGCTGCTCGGCCCGAACGCCCACCAGGCGGGCTCGTACAACAAGGCCGGGTACCTGCGCTTCGACTTCACGTGGAGCAGTCCGCTCTCCGCCCAGACGAAGAGCGAGCTCGAGGAGGTCGCCAATGCCGCGGTGCGCGACAACTTCGCCGTCGTCACCCACGAGATGCCCATCGACGAGGCGAAGGCGCTCGGCGCCATGTCGCTGTTCGGCGAGAAGTACGGCGACGTGGTGCGCATGGTCGAGATCGCCGGCCCCTGGTCGCGCGAGCTCTGCGGCGGCACACACGTCGTCTCGACGGCCGAAATCGGACTCATCAACCTCATCGGCGAGTCCTCCGTCGGCGCGACGAGCCGCCGCGTCGAATCCCTCGTCGGACTCGACGCGTTCCGCGACCTCGCCGCCGAGCGGGCGCTCGTCGCCGAGCTGACGAGCAGCCTCAAGACGCCGCGCGACCAGCTCGCCGAGCGGGTCGCCGCGCTCGCGGCCGAGCTCAAGGCCGCAGAGAAGAAGATCGCCGCCTATGAGTCGAAGTCCCTGCTCGAGAAGGTGCCGGCGCTCGTGGCGGCGGCCGCCCCCGCCGGCTCCGTGACGCTCATCGCGCAGACCGTCGGCACGGCGGCCTCGGGCGACGACCTGCGACAGGTGGCGCTCGCGGTGCGCGAGCGGCTCGGGTCGCAGGCATCCGTCGTCGCACTCACCGCCACCGTCGACGGCAAGCCCTCGGTCATCGTCGCCACCAGCGAGGCCGCCCGCGAAGCCGGCGCCAAGGCCGGCGTGCTCGTCCGCACCGCGTCCGCGGTGCTC